>JAHENO010000030.1 GCA_018609945.1 Haloarculaceae archaeon
AGCCTTGTCACCAGCAGCGACGGCGGGTGAATTCTCTTTGGTGGCGCTCGTACGAGCGTTGATTCCACTCGCATTTTCGTATCCTGCCCAAGACTGATTGGTGCTGGACACTGAATCTGTGTCGAAGCCGCTCCCGCGGAAGAACAGTCGGTTTGACACGACTGTGTCACCGCTGTCGTGTCGGACCGAGACATTTCCGTCAAAGGTAGTCCCGCCTACACTGTAGCCAGCGCCGCTTTCGTACTCGATCGTGAACGATGCCTGCGGCGAGACGCTCCCGGCCTGCTGTCCGACGCCGAGGACGACCGATGCGATGACGGCTGCCAGGATGACTGTGATCGCGACCATCAGGATGACCCCGATGACCGGACTCACCGCGTCTTCGTCCGCGAATAGGTTTTTCAAGCGCATTCCATCCCCACCATTATCATTTGTATATAAAACATTTGCTACTGTTTACTCAGAAGAATTGTTCATCCAATACATCGAGCGCTTTTTCTCACCGTGAAAACGCCCGCGATACGCAGAGAAAATCTGCTTTCAGGCCCTCAAAACACGATTTTCCGAATTCCAGTGGATGATACAACGAGAAATCCGGCCGATAGTATAGTATAGAATATATTTTTCGCCGATATCCAAATATCGTTGTTGATTCTGTCTTGGACGAATTGCGATGGGACTAGACGGAGGGCTGGTCATACTATCGGCTGAAAGTTCGTGAGCAGTCACGGGTGCAGATACTTGAACACGTTTGGCAGGTTGATTGATTCCAGCGCTCCAAATACAGCATCACGGAGGTCGTCAAGATCGTCGAAGAGACGATTGCCGAGTTCTTGATCAAGTTGTCGCCAGCACTCCTCCGCGGGGTTCAGTTCTGGTGAACCCCGCGGAAGGTAGCACAGTTCAATTGCTGTCTCGTCTGCGTAGTCCTGTACTTTCTTCGCACGAAAGTACGAGGCATTGTCGAGGACAACACAGATTTTCTCACCGAATCTTTTCTGGAGAGCGTCTAACCATCGGATTGTGAGATCAGAGTTGAACGTATCCTCGCAGGGAAGACAAAACAGGTCTCCCTCGTCGGTCACGCCACCGAGCATTTTGAGACTCTCCCACTTGCCCGTCACCGGGAGTGACGGGCGTTCATCCTCGGGAAACCACGCATGTGTGAGTTTTGAGAGCAGCTGTCGAGTCTGATCGATGGCGATAATCGTATACTCCTGATCAAGCGCGTCAGTCCGTTGCTTGAATCCGTCTTGGAATGCGGCTTGTGCCCGTTCGTCGCCTTTGTAGAATTGCGGTCGGGCTGTCTTCCAAGACAGCCCAGCCGCAGTCAGTAATCGACGGACATGACGGGGGCAATACTGGACGTTGAAGCGTTCTCGGAGATACTCTCGAGCACGGCCGACTGACCATGCGGGATCGTCAATCCCTGATTGCTCTGGCGACTCGTTAACAGCGTCCTCGAATTGCTCTTGCTCTTTTTCGGAAAGTTTGGGAGGGCGACCGGATCGTGGTTCATCATAGACGACGTCCTCGAACGGCTCCTCGGCGAGCCGTTCGAGTCGTCTGAACCATTCCGAGGACCAGCCACTGGAGAACCCAAGCATCTCAGCAACACGATTCTGCGAGAACTCGTCAACCTCGACAAACAGAAGTGCTGCAACGACTCTAATGGTTGCGTCGCCGTCGTCAATCTGAGACAGTACTTCGCGGAGATGATCCGCAGAGATGTCCTCCAGATTCGCCATATGATCGAACTGTCAGAGAGACCGATGAAATTGACGACTGCTCACGAACTTTCAGCCGATAGTATCAGGGATTGAACGCGGACGCAGGAGGTCCAGTCAGGACAGTATCGATGCGAGTTCGTCGGCGATCCGGCTGCCGAGGTGGGTCTTCGATCCTTCGACCGTCTCGTGGTCGTCCGCGCGGACGAGCAACGCGCGCGTCCGGTCGTCACCCATCACGCCGGCGTGGTTGGCGACGACGAACGCCAGGTCGACCCGGTCGCGCAGGGCGCGGGCGCGTTCGAGGAGCGCCGCGTCGTCGCCGTCGGTCTCGGCCTTGAACCCGACGATGGGCAGGTCCGGCCGGGCGTCGCGGACAGCGTCGAGGAGTTTCGGCGTCGGTTCGAGTTCGAGAGTGAGCGACTCCTGGCCCGAGCGGATCTTCTCCGGGCGCTGTGGGACAGTATAGTCGGAGATGGCTGCCGCCGAAACCAGCGCGTCGGCGTCGGCGACACACTCGAGTGTGGCCTCGCGCATCTCCGCGGCACTCTCGACCCGGTGGACGGTCGCCCACGGGAGGTCTGGACCGTCGTGGACCACGGTCACGTCGGCCCCACGGACGTAGCAGGCCCGGGCGACTGCCCGTCCGGTTCGCCCCGAGGCGCGGTTCGAGAGTGTCCTGATGGGGTCGATAGATTCGGTGGTCGCGCCGCTCGTGACGACGACGTGTTCGCCCGCGAGCGTTCCGTCCGTCGTTGCCCGGGCGAGTTCGGTGACGACCGTCTCGGCGGCGGCGATCTTCGCTTTTCCCTCCTCTATTCGCGGATCGACGAGGGCGACGTCCCACGACTCCAGTCGCTCGAGTGCGTCGAGGACGCCGGGGTGATCGTACATCGGTTCGTGCATCGCCGGGACGACCACAACGGGGAGACCGGCACCCAGCGCCGTCGTCGCGCAGGTCGTCACGGGCGTGTCGTCGATGGCAGCGGCGACCTTGCCGACGGTGTTGGCGGTCGCCGGCGCGATCACGAGCACGTCCGCCCAGCCGTCCGTCCCACAGAGTTCGACGTGTTCGACCCCGCCCGTGATCTCGGTAACGACAGGGTTGTCGGTCGCGAATTCGAGCGACCAGGGATGGACGATGTCCGCCGCCGCGGGGGTAGTGACCGCGCGCACGGTCGCGCCCTGCCGGCGGAGTTCGTGGGCGAGTTCGACCGTCTTGACCGCCGCGATCGACCCGGTGACGCCCAGCGCGACGCGGACTCCCTCCAGCATACTAGCAGTGGGGGCCGCCGCCGACATAAATGACGCTGTGCGATTCGGCGGTTCGCGGTGGCCACCGACCAAACTGCTTGGGCCGAGGCCATATACCGATCCCACACCACTACGTGTGTGTGGACACAGTCGACGTCAGCACCGTGGTCTACCTGCCCCCGACCGAGGTGTACGAGTTCCTCCTCGATTTCCCGCGGTACGCGGACTACTCGCGCCACCTCGACGAGGTCCGCCGGTACGGCGACGGGGACGGGCAGGGCACGCGCTACGACATCACCTTCTCGTGGTGGAAGCTCTCCTACACCGCAGTCTCGCGGGTGACGGACATCGACCCGCCGAACCGCATCGACTGGCGGCTCATCAAGGACATCGACGCCCGCGGCTCCTGGCAAATAGCGCCCGAACCGGAGTCCGCGCCGGCTCCCGACACGCCCGCCACGCGTGTCCGCCTCTACATCGAGTTCGCGCCCGAGTCGGCCAGCGCGGGCGGACTCGGCCTCCCGTCGTTCGTCTCGCTGGACTGGCTGATCGGGAAGGTGAAACCGAAGGTGAAAGCCGAGGCCGAGCGCATCGTCGAGCGCATCGTCGCGGACCTGGAGGGGCAACACCGCGACGTCGATCTCGACATCCACACGACACCGGATTCGGTGTAGTCAGGGCGAGAACCGTCGGACAGTCTCGCAACAGGCAGTATCAGGCTTCGGGATCGTAGTTGCCGCCGTACTTGACGAAGACGTACGCGAGACCGAGCGTGGCGACCAGCACGAACATCGTGGCGACGCTCAGTGTCTTGGCAGCACCGGGGAGATCCGAGGGACCTGCGCCGCCGTCTCCGCCCTCCCCACCGCCGACGGACGGGAAGTCGGTGCCGACGACGACGGAGCCTTTCATGCCGAGACTCTTGTGGGGCTGACAGTAGTAGTTGTAGCGGCCGTCTTCCTCGAAGGTGTGTTCGAAGACGAACCCCTCCTCGGCGGTGAGTTCGCTGCCGAACTCCTCGCCGTCCGTTTCTTCGTCCAAGACGTTGTGAGCGCCGCCCTCGCCGGTCCACTCCCAGACGACCGTGGCGCCGTTGTCGACGTGGACCGCCGGCGGGTCGAACGCCAGGTTGCCGCCGTTGCCCTCGGCACCGACCGCGACGGTCACCTCGCTCTGGCCACGTGCGTCGACGACCGACCCGTCGAAGTTGCCGACGTCGTCGAGATAGCCGCCGAAATCCGGCTGACCACCGCCACCACCGCCGCCATCACCACCGTCGCCATCCTCACTGCCCGGAGTGGCTGTGCTACCCCCGCCGCCCTGCTCGGCGGTGTCGCCGACCGCGACGACGCCTTTCATCCCCAGACCTTTGTGGGGTTGACAGAAGTATTTGAACACCCGCTCTTCCTCGAAGGTGTACTCGAAGGTGAATCCCTCCTCGTCGGTGAGTTCGCTCTCGAAGGCGCCGTCCTCGTCGACGACGTTGTGTTGACCGCCCGCGCCGGTCCACTCCCAGATCACGGTCGTCCCGGGATCGACTTGGACTGCCGGCGGATCGAACGCGAACCCGCCGCCGTTGCCCTCGGCGCCCACCGCAATCGTGACCTCACCCTGGCCGGTCATGTCGGCGGTCGTCCCGTCGAAGTTGTCCACATCGCTCAGGTACCCGTCGTAGGGAGCCTCCTGTGCGAGCGCGGGAGTTGTCGCGCCCGCGCCGACGGTTGCCCCCGCGGCACCGACGCCGGCCGCCCGAAGGAATCCACGGCGGGAAACGTCCCTGTCGGTCTCCATGTCCGCACCTTTGCAACCACCCGTAGTGAATACTTCGCTTCGGGACGAGCCCCGGTTCAGGGCAACACGGTCGCGAATCCCGCGAGCGCGAGCACCGCGAGCGCGACCCCGACCAGCACGAACAGCGCGTTCTCGACGTCGATGTCGCCGGGCTCGATCTCCTCCTCCGGGCTGAGCGTCCCCGCGATGTTTCCGCCGTCTGCCTCCCCGTCGTCCGTCTCGCCCGGCTCCGCCGCTGGAGCGTCCGCGTTCCGCTGCTCGATGTCACCGAGCGAGAACCGCCACTCCTCGTCGTCGTCCGCGGGGTCCGGATCGGCTGCCATACGTCGCGTTGGCGGTCCGGAGTGAAAAGACTGGCCCGTCGCCTACCGCACCTTCGTCCCCGGCCCGGCGTCGCCGTGGGTCGTCAGCAGGTCCGCGTCCTCGCCAGCGGCCAGGAGCATGCCGTTCGATTCGTAGCCGAACAGCTCCGCCTTCTCCAGATTCGCCAGCAGCACGCACCGCGCTCCCCGGATGTCGGCCGGATCGTGCAGGCCCTTGATGCCCGCGACGACCTGCCGCGTCTCGTGGCCGATGTCGACCTCCAGGCGCATCAGGTTGTCCGAGTCCTCGATGGGCTCGGCGGTGACGATCTCGCCGACCCGGATGTCCAGTTCCTGGAACGCCTCGAAGCCGATCCGGTCCTCGGCCAGCGGTTCGAGGTCGGGGGTGCCGTCGGCGTCCTCGGCGCCGTCTTCCTCGTCCTCGCCGGCGGCGGCGACGCGCTCGCGCAGCGTCTCGGTCAGTGCCTCGACGCGCTCGTCCTCGATCTGTGAGAACAGCTCGTCGGGTTCCTCGAACGATCCCGGGGG
>JAHENO010000031.1 GCA_018609945.1 Haloarculaceae archaeon
CCGGTCGGCGGACGTCTCGGGCAGGCTGGCGTTCATGCGGGGCGACGCCGGCCGGTTGCCGTTCCCCGACGACCACTTCGACGCGGTGTTCGCGATGCGGTTTTTCCACCTGGCCGATACGCCGGCGTCGTTTCTCGCGGAGATGCAGCGCGTCTCGCGCGAGCAGGTGTTTTTCGACACGTTCAACCGCTTCTCGACGCGGTCGGTCTACAACTGGGCGCTCCCGATGGGGTCGCGGCTCTACTCCAGCCGGGAGGTCGACCGCCTGCTCAACGACGTCGGCCTCGAACTCGCGGGGGCCGAGCACGACTGGGTGTTCCCGTACGGGTTCTACCGGAAGATTCCCAACAGCGTCGCCTCGGCGTTCCGGGCGCTCGATACGACCATCGGGACGACGCCGTTCGGGAAGCCACTCGCCTCCGTCTCCTACTGGGACGCGAGAGTCAGATACTGACTGCTGTCGCTATTTTCCAGGCCGACCGCACGACGTCGTGCGGTCGATCCGGTAATGAACTACAGCAGTCAGTATGAGGGGCGTGGCGCGCCCCGCGGACTTTTTAGGGCTCCGGAGTGCTACTGAGACGTATGGACCTGTCGGTGGTCGTCCCGACACTGAACGCCCGGGAGGAGCTGGCGCGGTGTCTGGACACCCTCGCCGAGGGGGCGCCCGACGCGGAGGTGATCGTCGTCAACGGCCCCTCGGCGGACGGCACCTCGGGGATGGTCCAGGAACGCTCGGACGTGGCTGTCCTCGTGGAAATCGCCGACAGGACGATCAACGCCGCGCGCAACGTGGGCGTCGACCAGGCCACGGGCGGCGCCGTCGCGTTCGTCGATCACCGCCTCCGTATCGCCGAGGACTGGGCCCGTTCCGTCCGGAACCGGCTGGCCGAGTACGACGCCGTCACGGGCCCGACGAACACCCAGTTGCGCGCCGGGATGGTGACCGAGGAGGTAGAATCCCGGACCATTGCGGGACGGGACGTGACCTACTTCAACGCCGGCAACGTCGCCCTGCGCCGCGAGCCACTCGACGAACTCGACGGCTTCGACGAGTACCTCGAGGTCGGCGGCGCCCGCGACTTCGCCCATCGCTTTGCGGGGGCAGGGTTCGACGTCGCGTGGGACGACCGCATGAGCGTCCGCCGGGAAGTGGGCGCCGACGGGGGCGAGCGGACCAGCGACTGGGACTGGAAGTACCGCTCGCTGGCCTACCGGCTGGTGAAGAACTACGGACTCAGGCCGACGGTCCTCCGGCGGCTGTGCAGTCACGCGGGCAGCGACGCCGCCGACGAACTCCGCTCCGTTCTCGGGGGCGAACAGCGCCCCTCGGCCTGGCTGGCCGCCGGCCGGGACGTCGTGGTCAATCTCCTCCGCGGGACCAAGGACGCGCTCGTCGCCCGGCGCCTGGACCGTACTCCCCGGCGAAACCCATACGGCCGGTCGTCCCGCTCTGCCCTCCCCGTGGCCGTCCACGACTGGCGGTGACCCGACCGACCGCGAACCCGTCCACGTGCTACTCGTATGATTCCCCACTACGGAGACAAGTACGACGCCCCGGCGCTGTACGACCCGGCCGACTCGATCGTCCGCGACGGGACTGGGCTTCCGGACGTGCCGCCGGGGGTCGTCCTCGGGTTCCGCGAGTCACTCGGGGAGACGGTCAGAGAACGGGCCGATCCCATCGATCCCCATCCAGACAGGCGGTTGTCCTACTACCGGCTATCGGAGTTGGTGGCCTACTGTCCGGTCGAGACGGTCGGCGTCGGCGCACCTGTCGCGGCCGTGGCGGCCGAGAAGGCCATCGCGGCCGGCGCCACGGCGGTGGTCGTTCTCGAAGGCTGTGCGGCCGTCCAGCCGGAGATACCGCCCGACGCGGTACTGGTGCCCACCCGGGCGGTCCGAGACGAGGGTGTCTCGTACCACTACGTCCCGCCCGAAGAGACCGTCGAGGCGACGCCCGCGCTGGACGACGCCCTCGTGGAGTCCTTCGCCGGGGCTGGCACGGAGACGCGGCGGGGCCCGACGTGGACGACGGGTGCACTCTTCCGGGAGACCGTCCCAGAGGCGGAATATTACAAGGAGCGTGGTTTCGTCTCGGTCGACATGGAGTCGGCAGCCGTCTGGGCGGTCGGCCAGTACCGCGGCGCCGACGCGGCGACGGTCCATCACGTCGATGATTACCTCGCCCCGGACGAGTGGCTCGACCCCGACGAGCGCGACGCTACCCTCGCGGATCGGCTCGATCCGACGGTCGACGCGCTTGAAGCGTACGTCGAGTGACTCGTTCGGATCGGAGAAAACCGGTTGCCGCTACCGGAAAGCCGTCCACGGCTGGTCGCCCTCGAGTCCCCCGATCAGATCGACCGAGAGTCGGACCCGGAGGCGCCCTCGGTGTCTGTCGCAGTGACCACGATGTCCGTGCCGTTCTGCTTGCTGCGGACCTCGTCGAGGCCGGACGCCGAAGAGCCACTGACGTCGTTCGTCACCGAGTCCAGCGTGTTGCCACTGGAGTCGAGCATTTCGACGACGACGGTGTCGAGGTTGCCGTCCGAGTCGCTGGCGCTCCAGTCGACCTCGTAGCGGTCCCACCGAGGGTTGGACCTGTTGTTGAGCGCGTCGATGGATGCCGAGGGCGCGCTGTTGGTGTCCTCGGTCTCGCTGACGGCGGTCGAGCCTGATCCGGTGTTGCCGAAGGAGTCGGTCACGGTCGCCTCGACAGTGTAACTGTTGCCCGATCCGTCGTCGCCAGCCGCGACCAGTCGGGTCGTGCCGTTCGCCGAGTCTCCGCTGACACTGATGGACGCCGTATCTTCGGTCTCGCCGTCCGTGTCGTCGGTCAGGGTGAGGTCCACAGAAGAGAGGTCCCCGTCGCCGTCGCTGACCTGCCAGTCGACGTCGAACTCCGCGTCGGAGTCGCTGGTTTCGGCCTCGCTGACCGAGAGGCTATCGACCGTCGGAGCGCTCTCGGATTCGGTGGCCGAGGCCGTCGCCACGTCGCTGTTACCCGCGCTGTCGGTCACGGTCGCCTCCACAGTGTAGGAATTCCCGGTACCTTCGTCACCGGCTGCGACCAGCCGGGTAGTACCGCTGGCGGTGTCACCGGAGACGCTCACCGTTGCGCTGTCCTCCATCGAACCGTCCGAGTCCTGCGTCAGCACCAGATCGACCGAGTCGAGGTTCCCGTCACTGTCCGAGACCGACCAGTCGGCGTCGAATTCGGCGTCGGAGGTACTGGTTTCTACCTCCGTCAGAGACAAGCTGTCGACCGTGGGTGCTTCCTCGGTGTTGTCGGTCGTGACCGTGATCGAACTCGAACCGGTGTTCCCTCCCGAATCCGTGGCGTTTGCCTCCAGAGTGTGGTCGCCGTCGGAGACGCCGGTGGTGTCCCACGAATCCTCGTAGTAGCCGGACGTGGAGTTGTAGGATGTCGACCGGGAAGAGCCGCCGTCGACGTTGTACGTGACGTCCAGCGAGTCGTCGCTGTCCTCGCTGTCGGATGCGTCGATC
>JAHENO010000032.1 GCA_018609945.1 Haloarculaceae archaeon
CACCCCCTCGTCGGTCACTTCGACCTCGTAGACGTGGAACGCCTCGGAGAGCGCCTCGGGGTCGGGCACGTCGGCCGGTACTGCCGGGGTAGCCATCGGGAGTAGCTAAGGGCTGGGCCCTTTATTCTTTTCCGGGATGGTGCGCCGGCACCGGGGCGGCGGTCGCTTCGTAGGTCGGGTTACTCGCCCCAGTAGAACCACGGCGCCAGCGTCATGTACGCCAGCGCAGCCGCGAGCAACACCCGCGGGAACGCGCGCCCGCCGGCCGCCGGCGCGAGGATGGCGCCCGCCTGCACGACGCCCATCGCCAGCGCGTCCCTGGCCGCGAGTTTGGGGTACGGTACCGGTGCGACCATCAGTACCGAGAGGACGACACCACCCGCGAGCAAGAGCGGGACGCTGGTCGCGCCGGCCAGATAGCCCACGGCGAGGATGGAGGCCGCGAGCGTGTTCTGGATGCCCGGGCGGTTCTCGTCTTCCCCGACGTAGACCGTGTAGAGTGCCGTCCGGACCAGCGAGAAGACGACGACGACCGCCGGCACGGCCGAGGCCGCGAGGACGGCCACGACGCCGGGACGCGGTGTGCCAGCGGGGAGCGCCAGCGAGATTGCCTCGAACGTGGCACCGAAGAGGAACAGGGCGGGCGCCGCGCCGAAGGAGACGATGTCGGCCATCGAGTCGAGGTAGGGGCCGACATCCGTGCCGCCGCGTGCGCGGGCGATGATGCCGTCCAGGCCGTCCGCGACGGCCGCGAGCAGGACGAGCCGTGCCGCCACGCCCGGACCGAGGGTGACCGCAGCGACCATCGCCACGACCCCCACTGCTGCGTTGAGCAGCGTCATCACGTCGGCGAGACCCAACCGCTCGCGCACCCGAAGCGACATACGCGACCCGTTGGATGGAGGCTATAAAGGGGTTGTCAGTCGTCCGCGGACACCCCGACCGGGGCGTAGAACCGTGCGGCGGTCACGACCGTCCCCACGACCAGCAACAGGAGTTCCCAGCCCGCCCGCACCACCGGGAAGACCCGCTCGGGGTCGGTCTCCTCGCCGCTCGGGTCGGGGTCGACGCCGGTCGAGAGATTGACGTCCTGGGTACTGCCCACGCCCTCGGCCTCGACGACCGACTGCTCGCTGCTCAGGTCGACGAACGTCTGGACGACACCGCGCTGGTCCGAGAGTTCGAGTTTGCCCTCGAGCATGTAGAACTGGTCGTGGATCGGCCAGAGGGGGTTGACGACGCCGTTGACCAGGTCGAGCCCGACCGAGGAGACGGCGTACGCGAGGATCGACACCCAGGCGATCCGGACGCCCCGTGCCCCCCACCGCTCCCTGACCAGCGAGCGGGGGCGAACCGACGTGTCGACCCACAGCAGGAGGGCCAGGACGGCGGGGATGACGAAATTGTGTAACAGCGCCCGGTGGCCGACGACGGTCACGAGCGCGAGGAACGCGTCGAGGTCGGGGACGGCCGTGACCCCGAGGACGACCAGCAGCGACCGGCGGTCGAAAGCCGCGCCGAGGAGGGCAGCCGCCAGCATACCCGAAAAGGCGAGGTGGACGACGGTCCCGGGCATACTCGCGGATACACGAGGCAGGGAATGAGCCTTGCGGTAGTCCGTCCGTCACTGTTCGGCCGTTTCTGATAGACGGGATACCGCAAAGAACGCTCCCGGCTTCCACCAGGTGTCATACTGACTGCTGTAGTTCGTTACCGGAGCGACCGCACGACGTGCGGTCGACCTGGAAAATAGCGACAGCAGTCAGTATCAGGCGTACTGCTCGACCAGGCTGGCGAGCGTGTCCTCGTCCTGGAGGCCGACCAGCTCCTCGACCTGGTCGCCGTCAGCGAACAGCGCGAGCATCGGGATGCCCTGGACGCCGAACTCCCCGGCGATATCCTGGTGGCGGTCGACGTCGACCTTCGCGACTGCTGCCGGGGTGTCCGCGGCGATGGATTCGACGATCGGTTCGAGCATCTGGCAGGGGCCACACCAGTCGGCGTAAAAATCGACGAGCACGACGTCGTTCGACGAGACGGTCTCGGCAAGGTGGTCGCGGCTCTCGACGTGGACCGGTTCGTCCGGCGTCTCCAGGCGCGATTTCAGCTGTTCGGCTTTCTTCGCGCGGATGTCTTCGATGTCCTCCGGCTGGGAGTCACTCATGGTAACCCCTATGCAATCGTCCGGTATAACGGCGTCGTCCATGTGCCCGGGCGACGCACGAGCGGGAAGCCGACCCTGCGATCACGGGAGCGACCCGTCAGACGTCCCCATCACAATTAAGAGGCCGCCACGCGACCACCACAACATGGATCGCGACTCCGTCCCGCAGGAGATTACATCGCTCGTCGGCCGCGAAGTGTACACGAACACCGGCGTCTTCATCGGCCAGGTGGAGGACCTCCGGCTCGACCTGGACGCCGAGGAGGTGACCGGGCTGGCGTTGCACGAACTCAACTCGGAGCTGTTCGGTGGCGACGTCGCGTCGGCCCGCGGCGTCATCGTACCCTATCGGTGGGTCCAGGCTGTCGGGGACGTCGTCATCGTCAACGACATCGTCGAACGCATCCAGCAGGATGAGGACGACGAGGGCGAAGTGGCGGCCTAGCCCCCGTTGTTGTCGCCGCTTTCGACGCCCATCGCGTCGAACAGTTTCTTCTTGACTGCCTCTTCGGTCAACTCCAGCAGCGTCTGTCTGTTGTCCTCGTTGACCTCGATGCCGGTGAAGATGCCCAGCGGGATCTCGACGCTGGCGTCCGTCGAGTGTCCCGCCGTTTCGCCGATGTCGGCGAAGGCGTCCTCGAGGATCATTCCGATGTCCATGCGGATGTCCTTCGACCGGGCGGCCAGGTAGATGGTGTCCTCCGCGATGGCGAAGACGGCGGTGGTCGTGATGCCCTCGAGGTTGAGGAGGTGCTGTGCGGCCTGCGAGAGGGCGTCGCGGTCGCGGATGAACCCCGCGTTCGAGACGAGGTGCGAGCCCTGGACCTCGCGGTTGCGGATCGCTTCGGCGAGGACGTCCAGCGTCTCGGGGGACATCGAGGGCGATTCGACCTGTTCGAGGGTGTCGTGGTCGGCGAAGGGATAAAGATACGCCGCCGCGGTCAGGTCGGCGGGCGTCGTGTCGCGCTTGAAATCGAGCGTCTCGGCGCGGATGCCATAGAGGAGCGCCGTCGCGACGTCCTGGTCCAGTCCCAGATCGAGTTCCTGGATGTACTTGGTGAGGATGGTCGAGGTCGCGGAGACGTTCGGTCGGGTGTCCGCGAATTCGACGTCGTGGTCGTGCTCGTGCTCGTGGTGGTCGATGATGATATCGGCCGCTTTCTCGGCCTCGGCGTCGCCCGATTTGACGTGATCGACGAGCGCGATGGTGTCGTACTCGGAGATCTCGACGTCGTCCCGCGAAACCAGTTCGATGCCCAGCAGGTTGACGAACGCGCGGTTCTCCTGGTGGCCGATCTCGCCGTCGTAGACGATGTCGGCCTCGACGTCGCGGCTCCGGGCGATGGCCTGGAGCGCGGCCGCGCTCGCGATGGAATCCGGGTCGGGACTCCGGTGGACGCGGACGGCCAGCCGGTGCTCGGTCCGGTCGATTACCTCCCCCAGCTGGCGGGCCTTGTACTCCAGTTCGCCGGTCTCCAGGGCTCGTAGCGCGGAGTCGGCGATGACTGCCGAGGGGTTGATGACGACGTCGGCGCCCAGCTCCGTGAGTTCGTCCGCCGAGACGGGGTCCGACGCGCGGGCGATCACGAACTGGTCGTCGCTGCGGTCCCGGATGTGCTCGACTGCGGCAGCGTTGGCGTCGACGTCCGAGGAGAGGATGAGGATGACGTCGTGGTCGGCGACGGTGTCGGCCACCTCTTCCTCTCTGATGTCAGCCTGGCGGGCGTCGAGGTCCTGATCGCGGAGCGCCTCGACGCGGCCCTCGTCGACATCGAGGATGAAGACGTTCTTGTCCTCGGCGACGAGTTCCTCTGCGACCGCGTAGCCGACGCTCCCACACCCCAGTATCGCGTACGAAGACATAGAGGCCATCGTGATACTTGTGCCTGTTCCTGTGCTCATCTCTCGTACACTACCCGTCGGCACGGGAGACTCTTATAACACATTCATTCTCGCTCCGACAGTCGGCTGTCGCACTGCCCGGACCCGGTTCGCCGACCGATCTTTCTGCGTGCCGACCGGTCGGTCGCGGAAAGGAAACGTATTTTTGTCGGCCACCGATAGGAAGTGGCGTCGGGGGCCGGTAGCTCAGTCCGGCAGAGCGACGGACTCTTAATCCGTCGGTCAGGGGTTCAAATCCCTTCCGGCCCGTGCAGCGAACCGCGGAGCGACAGCGACGCGGTGAGCGAACTGGCAGGAAGGGATTTGAAACAGACAGCGTGGAGTCCGAGCGAAGCGAGGAAGCACGCTGGCGTGGTTCAAATCCCTTCCGGCCCGCTAAACTTTTCTCGTCGGGTTTCCTCGGTCGCTACGCTCCCTGCGGGAACCGCTCCTCGAAAACTTTAGAAGCCAAAAGCCGGGCGCTCGCGCTGCTCGCGCCCGGTGAAACGGCTCGCTTCGCTCGCCGTACATTAGTGCAAAGCCCGTCGAACCGCTCGTGCGACGAACGGACGTGAGGAGCCGAGCGGCCACGGTGGATGTGGTGGAGACCAGACGCGCGCAGCGGAGCGAGCACGTCTGGGCGTGGTTCACATCCCTCCCGGCCCGATACACGTTTCTCGTCGGTCGCTACAGCTGCTTGACCATCTCGACGTGGGGAATGTTGGCCTCGGTGAAGACGTCGCTGACCGTCTCGTAGCCGAGTTTCGCGTAGAAGTCCTCGACATGGGTCTGGGCGTGCAGTGCCATCCGCGAACAGCCCTGCTCGCGCGCCTCGTTCTCGACGCGTTCCATGAGTTGCCGGCCGAGTCCCTCGCCGCGGTAGGGCCGGAGGACGGCGACCCGTTCGGCCTTGGCGGTCGCCGCGTCCGGGAACCTAAGACGTGCGGTGCCGACCGGTTCGTCCCTGGCGGTGTCGCGTGCGAGGAAGTGCGTCGCCGTCGCGTCGTGGTCGTCCATCTCGATGGCCTCGGGGACGTCCTGTTCGTCGACGAAGACCGCCCGGCGGACGGCGAAGGCCTCGGCGAGCGCGCCCTCGTCGTCGACGCGCAGTACCTCGTAGCGTGACACGCTCCCGTGTTGGAGCGGCCGCGTATCTGAGCGTTTCGGACGACCACAGCGCATTTGCTACCGGCAGTCGAAGCTGTCGATATGGCGTTCGTGACACTCACCTGCAACACGTGTGGCGACGAGTTCGGGGCACACCCGAGCGCCAACGCGGCCGAGAACGGCTACTGCAGCCCGCACTGCGAGACCGACGGGAAGGGACTCTAGCCTTCGGGAGTCAGACACTCCGGCTGTTACCCTTCGGGGCTGTAGTTGGGTGCCTCGTCGGTGATGACGACGTCGTGGGCGTGGCTCTCCTGCTGGCCGGCCGGGGAGACGCGCACGAACTCGGCGCGCTTCTTGAATCCCGGGATGGATTCGGCACCGACGTAGCCCATCCCGGACTGCATCCCGCCGACGAGCTGGTGGAGTTCCGACTCCAGGGACCCCTTGTACGGCGTGGCGGCCTCGACGCCCTCGGGGACGAACTCGTCGTCGTCCTCCTCTTTGAGGTAGCGTTCGCCGCCACCCTCGCTCATCGCGCCGACCGA
>JAHENO010000033.1 GCA_018609945.1 Haloarculaceae archaeon
CCTCGAGGTCCGCAAGGACGTCGTCGAGGTCCTCCTCGGGGTCGAGGAAGCCGCTGATGAACGACGCGGGCGCGAACCGGGCGCCGGGCTGGTGTGCAGTGGTCCACTCGTAGTCGAGCACCTCGTCCGTGAGATTGGCCGTATCGTAGTACCCGTGGTCGGCGTGGAAATAGCGGATTGCGGGCTTGCTGACCGTGAGGTTGAACAACCCCTGGCCGACCACCGGTGTCCGGACGATGGACCGCAGCCAGGTCCGCCGGCCGCCCATCGAGGTGTCGGTGGGACAGACCAGCACCAGTCTCTCCACGTCGGCGACGTGGGCACCCATCGCGGCGTACGCGCCCGAGAGCGACGAGGCGACGACGACCGGCGGCTCGTCGGTCAGGTCCTCGATGGCGTCGCCGGCGAACGTCGCGTACAGCGACGCCGAGTACAGGAGCGGCGGCCGGTCGGAGTGCCCGAATCCGGGCAGGTCCGGCGCGATGACGTGGAAGTCCTCGCTCAACGTCCCGAACACGGGGGCGAACTCGTGGCTCGAGGCCGCGGCGTTGATCCCGTGCAACAGCAGGAGGTCCGGGTCGTCGGGGTCGCCGGCCTCGGTGTAGGCGATGTCGAACCCGCGCCACCGGTAGGTGTCGTGGTCACCCTCGAGGAACGGCTCGAACTCCGCCGCGCGGGCGGTCAGCAGCCGGTTGGCGACGGCCGTGAACCCGACCGTGCCGGCGGCGACGCCCAGAACGTTCCGTAGTTTCATGTCTCACGAAACGTCCGGCGCGAATAAAAAGGGCGCGTCACGGTTTCTCCCCCGCTTGGGCCACTGGTCGGCCGCTCGTCGGGCGTGTCACGGTCACTCCTCGCGCTTTCGCCGCACGCACTCGGCCAGCGGGCCGAGCAGTTCGTCCGAGACGGTGTAGGGATCGGTCTCGCGCTCGCGGACCCGCTCGACGTACTCTTCGAGACCGCCACGGTACTCGATCTCTTCCTCGAGCAATTTGCTCATGTCCTCGCGCAACAGCGTACGGATCTCCTCGCGGTGCCGGGTCCGCTCGCGCTCGGCCAGGCGGCCGGCCGAGACGAGGTACTCGCGGTGGTCCGCGAGCGCCTCCAGGAACTCGTCGACGCCCTCGTCCCTGTTGGCGACCGTCTCGACGATCGGGGGTAGCCAGCCGTCGTCGTCCCCCTGGGGCTTGTCGAGGTCCTCGATCGCTGCGTCGGGGCCGTGGTGGCCGGCGCTCACCGAGACGTCGCCCTGGCGGTACTGGATCATCTCGCGCAGTTCCTGGACGGTGCGGTCCGCGCCCTTGAGGTCGGCCTTGTTGACGGCGAAGACGTCCGCGATTTCGAGGATGCCCGCCTTGAGCATCTGCACGTCGTCGCCAGCGCCGGGCGGGACCAGTACCGCGACCGTGTCCGCCATCTTCACGATGTCGATCTCGTTCTGGCCTGCGCCCACGGTCTCGATGATGATCCTGTCCTTGCCGAAGGCGTCCAGCGCCTTCACCGCGTCCGTGGTGGCCGTCGAGAGGCCGCCCAGCGACCCGCGGGCGGACATCGACCGGAAGAAGACGTCCATGTCGCCGACGTTCGACCCCATGCGGATGCGGTCGCCGAGAACGGCCCCGCCGGTGAACGGCGAGGAGGGGTCGATGGCGATCACGCCGACGGTCAGCCCGCGCTCGCGGTAGGTCGCGGCCATCTTGTCGACCAGCGTGGACTTGCCGGCGCCGGGGCTGCCGGTGATGCCGATCACGTCGGCGTTGCCGGTGTGTTCGTGCAGCCGTGAGACGATCTCCCGGTACCCGGGCTGGCGGTTCTCGATTTTGGTGATGACGCGCGCCAGCGCGCGGTGTTTGCCGGCCAGGAGCTCCTCGACGAGGTCGTCGGTCATCGCCGGTCGGGGACGTTCTCGCGGACGAAGTCGATCATCTCCTGCATCGGCGCGCCCGGTCCGAACACCTCGGCGACGCCCAGTTCCTTGAGTTCCTGCTTGTCGTCGTCGGGGATGATACCCCCGACCAGCACGAGCGTATCCTCGAAGGCGTCGTATTCCTCGAGCCCGTCGATGATCTTGGGCACGAGCGTGTCGTGTGCCCCCGAGAGGATGGAGATGCCCAGCACGTCGACGTCCTCCTGGACGGTCGCCTGGACGATCTCCTCGGGTGCCCTGTGGAGGCCCGAATAGATCACCTCGAAGCCGGCGTCCCGGAAGGCCCGCGAGATGACGTGTGCGCCCCGGTCGTGACCGTCGAGTCCGACCTTCGCGACGAGACACCGTATGGTTCGCTGCTCCTGGTCGGCGCCCATACACGCTAGGTTTCCCGGTTTCCGTTTGATTGTTACGGTGTGACTGCCCAACCGCGGCTGTGTTTGGACAACTGCGGTTGAATTGTTGAGAAAGAATGTCGTCTCACGAGAGTCGTTTGGCGAGAGCAATATCACCGTGCCAATGACTCGGCGGGCCACCGCACGGCCGGGAGCGCGCGTCGAGTGGCGCGAGGCCGACCGCAGGGAGGCCTCGGTTTGCGCGAACGGGGAGCGGAGCGACCCGTGAGCGATAGCGAGGCCGCGCGACCCGGGGATGGGCATGCGTGCTGTGAGGGTGGGACTGAAAGGGGCCGGGGGCTTTCTGACTGGTCGCAGTGGCTGCATCGTCACAATCTCAGACACCAGTGCCAGCCCGACATCCGAATCCAAAGAGAGTTGAGCGCACAGTCCTGACGCTGGCGTATGGCTGTCGCCGACAGGCTCCAGACGGGACTCAGGGCGCGACCGCGGGCGATCACGGCGGTCCTCTCGGTCGTCGGCTACGTCCTCGTGGGCGGGGCGCTCAGCGGGACGCTCCCGATCTTTCCCGAACTCTCGCGGTCGACGGTGAATCTGTTCAGCCACCTCATCGCCGTCGTGAACACGCTGGCGCTGTCCTCGATACTGGCCGGCGTCTACTTCATCCGCACCGACCAGGTCCGGAAACACCGGGGAGCGATGCTCACTGCCTTCACGCTCATCCTCGTGTTCCTCGTCCTCTACCTCTGGAAGACCGGCGGGGGCTTCGAGAAGGCCATCCTCGCGACCGGCGCCGTGAAGGTCGTCTACCTCGCGATGCTCGCGGTTCACATCTTCCTCTCGGTCGTCTCCGTGCCGGTCGTCCTCTACGCGGCCATCCTCGGGCTGACCCACACCCCGGCGGAACTCCGGGAGACCAGCCACGCCCGCGTCGGCCGCATCGCCGCGGTGGCCTGGAGCGTGAGCCTCGCGCTGGGGATCGTCACCTACGTCCTGTTGAATCACGTCTACGGGTGGGAGGTCCGCGAGGCCGCGGCCCTGCTGATGATCGCCATCCCACGCTTGCGGTGATCGTGATTCCCTGGTTGCGGTGATCGATGTGCGGTCGGGTACGGGGTGTGAAAGCACCCCGCACTGTTTTGTCCGCACCGGTGCTACCGTCGGCCATGTCCGACGACGCGAACGACGCGGCCGGGGACACGATACGGCGGTGCGACTACTGCCGGCTGCCGGTGCCGGCGGAGTCCCGGACGCTCGACCGCGACGGCGTGACCTACAAATTCTGCTCGGCGGCCTGCCGGGACGCACTCGATGGGGCCGACCGGGTGTTCACGGAGTACCACGGCTTCCGGCGGCTGCCGACCGGCGTCTCGGCGCTGGATGGCGCTCTCCCACAGGGCGTGCCTCGCAACTCGTTCGTGCTGTTGACCGACCTCGCCGGGACGCGCTCGGAGGCCATCCAGGCCGAACTCGTCTGGCGCGCCCTCCAGCGTGGCGAGCCAGTCGTCTACGTCTCCTTCCTCGAACCGCCGGTCTCGGTCGTCCAGGAGTTCGTCACGCTGGAGTGGAACGTCCTCCCCTCCCTTGAGGACGGAGACCTGCGGATTCTGGACTGTTTCACCTACCGGTCCGACGACCGCGAACGGCTCCACGAGCGGATGAACGCCTGGAACACGCACCTCTGGGAGGTCGCCGAGGACGCCACCACCACCGTCCGGGACCCGACGGACGTCGGCCAGCTTCACAATCGACTCGACAGGGCGCTCGGTGCCGTCGGCGCTGGCGACGAGGGAATCGTCGTCATCGACTCGCTGACCGAACTCGGGACGCTCGTCCAGCCCGTCCAGGCGTACAACTTCGTCAAGGACGTCCGCGCGGACGTCTGCAAGGGCCGGTTCGTCCCGGTCTTCGCCGGCGCGACAGTGACGTCCGAGTCCGAACAGTTCCCCCACGACCTCGAGTATATGGTCGACGGCATCGTCGAGTTGCGGCTCAACGACGACCTCGTGGAGGACACCCTCCTGAAACAGCTTCGGGTCAGGAAGATGAGCGGCGTCCTCGCGCTCTCCGAGTGGGAGACCTACGAGTACACCGCGGGCACGGGCATCGTCACGTTCGACCCCATCGCTCAGATGGAGGCGGCTCGGGAGCCACCGGAGGGCGCCGAGGAGCCCGACCTTCCGGAGGAGCAGACGGAGCTAGACGAGGTGTCGGAGGGGCCGGGTGCTGACAGCCATGCGACGCACGCTACCGAACCGGACGGACCCACCGAAACTGACGACTCCGTGGACGACCAAGAGAGCACGTAATGACGGCCGAACCGACCCTGGCGGTGGTCCGCAACGAGGTCCAGGCCGACTACGAGTACCACTGCGACGCGCTCGCGTCGTACTTCCCGGGCGCACGGGAGGTGGACTTCCCGGCCGGTGAACGGTTCGACCCACGGGATTTCGACGGGGTCGTCCTCTCGGGGAGTACTGCGGGCGTCTACGAGGCCGACGATCGGCCCTGGATCCGCGAGCAGGAGCGGCTGGTGCGGACCCTCGTCGAGCGCCAGGTGCCGACGCTGGGCGTCTGTTTCGGCCACCAGATCGCAAACAGCGCGCTCGGCGGCACGGTCCGCCACGAGGGGCTGACAGCCAGACTCGTCGAAGTCGAGTTCGCCGACGACCCGCTGTTCGCCGGCGTCGAACCGGTCGTCGCCGCCTCGCACGGCGACGTCGTGGCCGACGCCGGGAGGGACATGCAGGTCGTCGCGTCGGCCGAACACTGCCGGATTTTCGGGACCCGCCACCGGCGTGTCCCGCTGTGGACGGTCCAGTTCCACCCCGAATTCACGGCCGACACACGGGACCAGCTCGCCGAGGACTTCGACTGGACCCGGACCGACTACGCATTCGCCGACGTGAACGCTCCACGCGTCTTCGAGAACTTCCGGTCACTCGTCGCCGAGCGGATGGCGACGGTCTCCGAGTGACGGCCGTCCGGTGAACGGTCGACGGGGGCGTGGAGCGACGTCCCGTCGAGGGGGCTGCTAGTCCGTGCGAGGCAGCGACCGCGCGGCGACGGCGAACAGGACGACCGCGAGTACCGACAGGACTGCGAGGTTCGCAACCGGACCGATGGTGCCGGGACCGCGAGCGGTCGCGAGCAGGGTTTCACTGGCGCCTGCTGCGTCCGCGTAGGTGAGTTGACGGACGCCGCGGGCGCCAGCGAGACTCTGCTCGCGACCGCTCGCGGTCCCGGCGTCCTCGGTCCGGTTGCGAACCTC
>JAHENO010000034.1 GCA_018609945.1 Haloarculaceae archaeon
CGGACTCGAGCAACGAAGGAATCATTTATTGCGGAGAATCCAGGGATGAACCAAATAGTAATAGTACAATAATATATACTATATATTATTCTTATAAAAATATAAAATCATATTTGATATTATACCGTTTTATCGGTAGATAGCTTCTGAAATGCTTTTGTGCGCACTCGTCGCGCACGATATTTATTATATAAAAATTTATAATTTTATCTATATAAAATAAAAACTATATTTGCTATCGGAACAAAAAACAGGTATCCCAATCGGGCAACAAAGCGAGCGGATCCATCGCGGAGAAGTGGATTCAGCATTCCCTGCCAATCGTACGCGCCCCGGCGGACAGGCTGTGCCACGGGCGCCAACTTCCTGGGCTGACAAGCCCCGAGAACTGTTTTCGCTGCTGGCACGCGGGGGCGGGCAGGTTGCGGTCGTCGGAGAACCGCGGTGCCAGCGGACGCGGATCGATGCATTCGGGACGTGGAGCGAGACCCGTGAGAGGGAGGCCTATGGTGCCGACGCTGGCACAACTCACCAGAAGCCGCTGAGCCGTGATTGCCTCTCGGGCAAATCAGTCTGTGTTTTCTGCATTTCCGGGCCGTAACCCGGGATGGCCGGAACAGAATCGACCGGTCTGGCGGCAGGCATTGCGGAGCAGTCCGTCGGTCCAGCGCCAAGTCGTGCCCTCTCGAGGCAATGGCTGGCGTTCGAATACCCGTCAGAGCACTCCCTTCCTGTGCGCTGAACCGTCCGTTTGGAAATTGGTAGATACTCGGCTGCGGGACTTTCGAGGTTGGATTCGTTGTCCCCCCGAATGTCGTTTGGAATGTGAAGAGAGTTTGAATAGAGATTGAACCAATCCCAAACGGAAGGTGAAAAATCGTCTTAGTGTACCCCATTCATGAACGACGAGAGGCAGCGGATGCCTCTCACAAAACAATGACTAGAAACGAAACACCGACTCGACGACGAGTTCTCCGAATGGGAGCAGCCCTCGGCGTCGCAGGTGCCGGTCTCTCTGTAACCGGTACAGCTGTGGCGAACACGGGTAACGGCGATGAGAAGGGTAACGGCAAAGAGTTCGGCCGCGTCTACGCGAACGACGTCCTCTGGCGGACGAACGTGGTGAAGGTGCTCGACGAACGCCCCGACCCCGAAGACAAGATTTACTTCCTCCACGACGGAGACAAGCCCATCGTGGCCAGAGACGACGTGTCGGGCGATCAGGAATCGCCGTTCGTCTCCGAATCCGCCCCCGGCGATCCGGACTGGAACGGCGGCAAGTGGACGCACTTCTCCGCGGAGGTGACCGACGTGGACGCGTTCAATGACGACGCGCCACTGACGAACGACGAAGATGTGTTAGAGGCGGACTACATAGAGGTCACTCTCGGTCGCCCCGGCTTTGGCCCGCCCAACTACTTCATCTGCCCGCTGAACGGCCGAGCATAGCGACTCTCCCCACAGTCGCTGTTCGTGCTGACTCCACCTACTCCATCTTGCACAGCACAACGGCTGGACCCGCCTGTCTCGTCGCTCGAACAGTTTTGCAGACGGTCAGCCGGTCTCTGTCGAGGGTTTCCGGACGGAGAGGTACCCGCCCAGCGAGGCGGCACCGACCGCCAGCCCAGCGAGTACGAGAAAGAGTTGCTCGGGATCGAAGTAGGTCAGGAGCGTCCCGGCGATGACAGCGCCGAGTGCGCCGACGCCGAAGACGCCCAGATAGGTAAAGCCATACGAGAGTCCGCGCTTGCCCGGTGGGGTGTACTCGGCGACGCTGGCCTGGTAGAACGGCTGGACGGCAAAGAGGAAAAAGCCAAGCAGCCCGGCGACGGCAAGCAGCGCGGGCAGGCCGATGGCGGCCGCCGGCAAAAAGAGGACGGCCACGACAGCGAGGATGCCGTAGCCGCTGGCCAGGCCCAGTTCCGGCCGGTAGCGGTCGGTGAGTTTGCCCCCGGCGTACTGGCCGACGATGCCCACGGTGAGCAGGCCGACGTAGACGTAATCGCCGGCGACGAACGTTCGCCCGCCCACATCGAGGGTCGGCAGCGCGGGAAAGCCCCGCAGGAGTTCGGGGAGGAACGTGAGGACGCCGCGGTAGTACAGCCCCGAGAAGAAGGTGACGACGAAGACGACGACGAAGGCACTCGCAAACAGCACCTTCGCGTCGGCCAGGAAGTCACGGAGGGAGGAGACGTCGCTGCTGGCCCGACCGCCACCGTCGGTGGCGCTGACGGCGGCGCGCTCGTCGATGTCGACGCGAACGGCCGCCACGGCGGCGACCAGGGCTGGCACCGCCAGCACGCCGGCGACCACCCGCCAGTCGAGCAACACGAGGAGGAGGATCGTCACCAGCGGGCCGCCCGCGATGCCGGCGTTGCCGGCCATCCCGTGGTAGGCGAAGGCGCTGCCGCGTTTCTGTACGCCGCGGCTGATCAGCGACAGTCCCGAGGGGTGGTAGACGCTGGCCGCGACCCCCCAGACGACGAGCGCGAGGCCGATCCCCAGCGGCGAGGGCGCGACCGCGAGGATGAAAAACGACGCGCCCATCCCGATGAGGCAGGCGACGATCAGCAGGCGCGCTTCGAGGCGGTCGACGAGGACGCCGCTCGGCAGCGCACCCAGCCCGAACAGCCCGTACCCGACCGCGACCAGCGCGCCCAGTGTCGCCTCGTTGACCGGGAACTGCGCCAGCCCGACGTCGAGTACCTCGAACTCGGCCAGCCAGATGGGGATGAGAACCGGGATCGACAGTTCGTAGGTGTGGACCATCGCGTGTGCGGCCATCACCAGCCCCACGATCGACCGGTCGTTCGCGTTCACGGCTTGCCCTTTTACGAGTTCGCTGTTGAACCTATCGGTTACCGGAGACCTCCGGACGCCGGGCGCGCCTCGACCGACCCGCTATCACTTCCAGGGTCGCACGTCGACCTGCTGTCTGTCCACACTATCCACTCTGTTGTCACTACCGATAGAGTTAAGTGTGGTAGAGACTAACACGCACTCGAAGCCCTGGTGAGCGGGGCTTCCGGCGGGAACCACCGCCGACGTGACCGGCACATTGGCACCGCACGCCAGGTAGCGCCCCCGGTTGTGTTCCGGCCGGCACACCGGTATTTTTCGACTCGGACTGCGTCAGAGTGACCACTTTCGCCCCGCCATAGCCGCGTTTAACCGAGCCAGGTCCGAAGGGGTGGTATGGTGCGGTCCGCGCGGTTGCCGGGCGCGCCCGACGAGGACGACCGCGTGGTCTGTCACGTCGACATCGACTGTTTCTACGCGGCCTGCGAACGCCTCCGCGAGCCCGCGTTGCGCGGCGAGCCCGTCGTCGTCGGGATGGGCTACGAGCCAGGCGAGACTCACGGCGCCGTGGCGACCGCGAGTTACGAGGCCCGCGAGTACGGCGTCGCGTCCGCCCAGGCCATCTCCGAGGCGCTCGAACTCCTCCCGCGGAAGGTCGACGCCGCCGCGGACCCCGACCTCGACGTCCGGCACGCCGGCTACTACCGCCCGGTCGACATGGACTACTACGAATCCGTCGCCGCGGACGTCAAGGCTGTCCTGCACGAGGTGGCGGATACGGTGCGCGAGGTCAGCGTCGACGAGGCCTATCTGGACGTGACCGACCGCGTGGACTGGGACGGCGACACGGCAGGATTCGGCCGGGAACTGAAAGCCCGCGTCGAGGAGGCGGTGGGCGTCACCGCGAGCGTGGGTCTCGCGCCGACGATGAGCGCCGCGAAAGTCGCCAGCGACCGCGACAAACCCGACGGGCTGGTAGTGGTCGAACCGGGCACGGTGCGGGAGTTTTTCGCACCGCTGCCGGTGGAGTCGGTCCACGGTGTCGGCCCGGTGACCGCTCGCGAGTTGCGCGAGATGGGCATCGAGACGGCCGGCGAGCTCGCCGCGGCGGACCCCGGACGCGTCGAGGCGCGGTTCGGCGAGCGCGGGCTGGCGGTCCGGCGCTTCGCCCGCGGCGAGGACGACCGCCCCGTGGAGCCGAAAGGCGACCCCAAGAGCCTCTCGCGGGAGTCGGCGTTCACCGAGGCGACGGCCGAGACGGAGCGACACCGCGAGTCCGTCGGGGAACTGGCGGCGTCGGTCGCCGAACGCGCGACCCGCGAGGGGGCGCTGTACCGGACCGTCGGCATCAAGGTTGTGACGCCACCCTTCGAGGTCCACACGCGCGCCGAGACACTCCCGGGGCCGGTCGACGACGCTGAACTGGTCCGGGAGGTGGCGCTGGACCTCCTCGGGGAGTTCGAGGGCGCAGAGGTCCGGAAACTCGGCGTGCGCGTCTCGAATCTCTCCTTCGCCGCCGGCCAGCAGGCCGCGCTCGACAGTTACGACGCCGACGACGGGACGGAGGGTGCCGACCCGAGGGCGGACGCGTCCGGCGACCGGCGCGCAGTGCGAGCGACGGGGCCGCGCCAGGCCACCCTCGACGAGTTCTAGTCGACGCCGCTCTCGAGGTTCTCGAGGAGTTTGCCCACGAACAGGCCCAGACGCGGCGAGACGTCGTCCTCGCCGGTCGGTTCGGCGGGCTGGGCAGCCAGCGTCTCGACGAACCGCTCGGAGTGCGTCATCGCCCGCATCATGTCCACCACGTCGACCGTCAGCCCCTCGTCGTCGGTGGCTGCTTCGGGGTGGCGCTGCTTGTACTCCTCGGAGTAGCGGATGGTCCAGGAGGGGCCACCGACAATGTCGAGGGCGGCGTCGACATCGCCGACTGTCAGTCGGCCATCGTCGGTGCCGACGTAGATCGTGCCGTCCTCGATCAGCGTTGCGTACCGGGCCATGTGCGACAGTCACCGGGGGCGGTCGTCCGTGCGTCTCTCTGCGGCGCGGTGTTGTAAAGGTGCGGTGCGCTCCGCCACACTCGGGTATCACAGTGGTCGGTCCCACAATCCGCTGGGAGGTGACCGGGGCTACACTTCCGTCACTTCCGCGACGCTGTCTGCGATATCCTCCTCGACGCGCCAGAGATACAGCGACGCGTAGCTCCGGTATGGCTGCCACCGCTCGGCCTCGGCGACCATCTCCGCGCGGGACAGGTCCGCGCCGAACAGCGTCTGCATCCCCTTCCTGACCCCGAGGTCGCCCACCGGGAAGACGTCCGGTCGGCCGAAGGTAAAGAGCAGTTGCATCCGCGCGGTCCACGGCCCGACGCCAGTGATCGCGGTCAGCGTCTCGACGATCTCCTTGTCGGTCATCTCGGCCAGGTAGGCCTTGTCGTACCCCTCTTCGCGGAACGTCTCGGCGGCCGCACGGACATAGCGGGTCTTCTGGCGCGAGAGACCGGCCTCCCGGAGCGTCTCCTCGTCGGCGGCGAGGACACCCTCGGGCGTCACCTCGATGGCGTCGAAGAGGCGCTCGCGGGTCGCCGCCGCCGAGGCCATCGAGACCTGCTGGCGGAGGATGGAGACGACGAGTCGCCGGTAGAGGTCGTCGCTGGGATCGAGTGCCAGGGGACCGTGCCGTTCGACGACGGAACCGAGTGCGTCGTCCTCGCGGAGCCGTGCTGCTGCCTCGCGGTGCATGGACTGGTATGAGTCCTCGGTGGATTTGAGGGCGTCGACCGGCCGGAGCGAACCTGCCGGTCTTCACGATGGGGTCCACGACAGTAAGAGGCCAGTGGACAGTTCGCTGTCAGTCAGCGTTCCTCGCTATCCAGCACACGGATCTGGTCACCCCGGACCGTCACCGGGATCGGCACGGTCGCCTCGTAGAGTTCGACGGTGACCTGGTCCTTGCCCTCGTCGATGCGCTGGACCTGTGCCTTCTCGCCCTTGAAGGGGCCGGCGACGAGTTCGACGATGTCGCCCTCGGCGATGCCCTCGACGTCCGGTTTGGGCGAGAGGAAGTGCTCGACCTCGGAGAGGTCGCTCTTGCCGGGGACGACACCGCGCATGTGCGGAATCTCGTCCTCGATGCGCTCGAAGACGGCGTCGCTGTCGGCCTCGACCATCACGTACGAGGTCAGCGAGTCCGGCGCCAGCGCGGCGTGGATCGACTCCTCCTCGCGGTTCATGATCATATCGGCGACGGTGCGTTCCTGGCTGGCCGTGGTCTTGACTGCGTAGATTCCCATCACGGACCACCCGGGAGGACGAACATGAACACGTAGATCAGAAAGCCCATGAACCCGACGAGGCCGATGCCGGCGCCGGCGATCTTCGCCACCTGCGAGAACTCCTGCCATGAGGGCGTACTCGCCATCTTGAGCACGCGGACGTACGAACTCAGGTCTGTTGGCGTCTTCATGTACCCGGATTGCCACTCGGTGCTTTTCTACCTATCGGTGTCAGCGGCCCCCGTCCCGTCACCGAGTGGCGTCCCGTCGGGGCGCTTCTGTCCCTCGGAGTCGTGGACGACGATCCCCTCGGCGTCGACCGGTTCGTAGTTGTCCCGCACGGCGATGGCCTCCTCGAGTTCGCGGACGGCCCGTTCCTTGAGGGCGCGTGCCAGTTCCTCGGCGTCGGCCCGCGAAATATCCCGGCCGAGGCCCTCGCACTCGTGGGCGCGCACGATTCCCTCGCGGTCGACCACGCTGCCCATCGGCTCCGTCCGGCCGGTGGGTGGCTGACTGCCTGCCGTCGCTCCGCTCGCGTCGCCGGCCCCGTCGCGTTCCGGGAGTGAGCCGACGGAGAAGGGGTAAGTCCGGCAGATCAGGGGGCGGTCCGGGTGCACCGTGCAGGCACCGGTGCCGTCGGTTTCCTCGTAGAAGGCGCAGTCCCCGCAGTCGTCGGTCTGGAGTGCCCACTCGAAGGTCTCGCCGGTCCCGCCGTCGATCCCGTAGGGCATCGGCCGGGCGACGTCGCGCCAGTCGTACGCCACCTCGGACGCGTCGGCGGTCCCCCCGGCAGCCTCGCCGGACGCCGTGGCGCCGTCGCCGGCCTCGTCGGTCTCCGCGCTCGGGTCGTCGCTGTCCTGCGCGTCCGCTGGCGTCCCCGTTCGCTGGAGGCGGCGCACTTCGTCGGGAAAGACGGTCGCAGTGTGTTCCTCGACACCGTCGTCGGTTTTGGCGGCCTTGCAGCAGGCGCCACAGCGGGTACACTCGAAGCCGATCGTTTCGATGGCGTCGGCGAGCGTCCCGACGTCGAGTGCCCGGGCGCGGTCGAGTTCGGCGTCGAGGGAGGGCATTCAGCCGTGGTGGCGGCGCACGAGCGAGCGGTGGCGACGGCCGATGTCGAGCGACTCCTCGTCCTCGAGTTTCTCGCCGAACCAGAGGACGTAGCCGTTGCAGTCCTCGATGGCGAACTGTTCCCAGCCGAAATCGGTCTCGTGGAGGTCCTCGACGATGTCGACGCCGGCGTCGGCGAGGTCGTCCCGGAGACCTTCGGCGTCGTCGACGTCGAGGTAGAGAGCGAGCGATCCGCCGACGGGAGCCCCATCGAGCGCCGGGATTTTCTCGGTCAGCGAGTGCCGCTCCTGGAACATCAGCGACGCGTCGCCGATGGCGATCTGGGCCCACCACTTGTCCTCGTCGTCTTCGGGGAGCGTGGCTTCGACCGACGCGTCGAAGACGTCTTCGTACCACTCCACCGTTTCCGCCAGGTCCTCGACCATCAGGTCCGGAGTCAGCGAGTTGACTGTCACTGTCTCACCTGTGCCTCACTACGGGGGCGGGTTGCAAAACGATTTGGGAGTACGCCGTCCCCGCCGTCCGTCGGGAATCGAAACCGTATTTGAAGATGGTCACATGAGTACAGATAGAGACGCCGGACGCTCGCTGACCCACCACACACATGACAGCTGTCGAACACGTCTACAGGGTACACTCGACGATCGAGGTACCCTACGATGATCTGGACCGATACCTCGAGTCGCCCACGTTGCCCGAGGGCATCGAGCGCCTCGACGTGACCCGTCGGGGCAACCAGCTGTTCATCGAGTCGGTCTCGGCCGACAACTCCGTCGGCAAGTACACGCCGACCGCGACGCTCCGGGCGACGGTCACCGACACGCGCATCTACGAGTACGACGGCGTGCGCTCGCGCACCGAGCCCTCGACCCCCGACGACACGGAGCCGTCCTCGACGGTCGAGACGTTCGCGAACTTCAAGGGCCGGCTCGGCACCGTTATCAAGAACCGGGCACTCCGCGGGGAGATGTTCGCCGTGTTGCACGACATCGCCGGCCTCGCCGACCGCGGGCGCCTGACCGCCATCGTCGGCCGGGACGGCACCCTCGAAGCCGTCTCCATCAAGGACGGCGAGGAGGTGCCGGCAGTCATCGAAGTGACCGAGAGCGAGGAGGAACAGACGGCCGCGGACGCCCCCGACTGGCAGAACATGCGCACCTAGCCGTGGCGACCCGAGACGCTCTCCTGCGGGCGTTCATCGAGTCCGACGCCTCGCCCGAGGGCAAGTGGTGGGTGGACGTGCCTGTCGGACTCGCGCTCGGCGACGACGAGGAGTACGCCGTCCTCGACGCGGTCTGTCTCACCTCTCGCGAACAGGAACTCCCCGAGACCTATCCCGACCACACCGGCACGCCGTACGTGGTCCACCACGGCGACGAGCAGGTGGGCCTCTCGAAAACCGACAACTTCCAGACACTGCGCGAGAAGGACACCTTCGCCGGGGAGCGTGCCGTCCTCGTCGCCGTCGACCCCGGCGCGTCCTCCATCGGGGCCGTCGGCGAACTGCTGGCCTACCGGGAACTCCTCGAGGCGGACTGGGACTGGGAGGTCGAGGAGTTGCTGCTGGTCAGCGACGAGGACAGCGCACACGTCAACCACGTCTGCCAGGAACTGGGCGTGCGGGCGATGCGGGTGGCATGAACTCGTCTGCCAACCACAACCGTCCGATGGAAGCGACCGCGAGTTGACTTACGCGCTCACCATCAATCGTACCCGGAGAGTTCGAACTCGGCGAGTGCCGAGAACGTGGAGATTCCCGAGGGGTGGGGCACCTGGTGAATCGGTGCTTCCAATATCAGCCAGGCGACGACTTCCCTGCCCTGGATGAGCTGGCCATCGACGTACTGGGCGGGGTGATAGAACTCCAGTTCCGGTCCGGGGTCGAGGACGCGGGTCGCCTCACCGATCTCGTCGTTGTCGGGACGGACGACCACCATCTCCTTGTTCTCGTCGAGCGGGATGTCGATCGTTTGCGAGAACCCATCGCGAGTGAACCGGACGACGGTCTGGTCGTCGCCTTCGAGGTAGAACTCCTCGCTGGGGTCGGTCCACTCGTCGCCGTCGAAGATCCGGGTTTGGACGGACCCGGCTATGGCTGGCGTCGGTTTGAACGCCCAGTATGACAGGTAGTACTGGACCGGCCCGTCGTGATCCCGCCGGTCAGGATTGTTCAGATACTCCGTGATGTAGCCCGGGCCGTGTCGCTGCCAGGAGGGCATGAACACGCCATCTTCGTAGAAGTCGAAGTTGATGTAGTAATTGTACGGGCCAAACCGGTGCCCGGAGTGGAAGTCCCTGGCGTTCGGGAGCGCTCCGGTGTGGTAGTGCGTTCGCAGGCGGAAGCCTTCGGGGTGGCGGCCGGTCTCGGGGTAGTCCGTCTTGCCGAGTACGCCCGGACCCCCGAACGTCGAACTGTGGATGTCCCAGTACAGGAGGTTGCCACTGAACACCGGCGAATCGTCCGGGAAGTACCACTCACGCGTGTTGCGGCCGTTCCGTTCCGGGAGGTCGTATCCCGTCGGCGTGGCGACTGCCGCCATATCCTCGAAGACAGCACTGCCGTCGTAGCGTGCCGTCACGACGGCACCTTCTGTCGCTGGAGGTGACCAGGTGACGTCCCAGTTGGACTGCTCGATCGTCGATGGGGGCGTGTCGATGTTGTGAAAACCCTGTGGGCCGGTGATCTGTGGCCGCTGGTCCATCGGTGGGACCGGGAGGTCACCGAGCTGGGCCGACCCCGTCGGGTCCATGGCCGCTGCCATGTCCATCGGCGAGTGTCTGACGAAGTCGTCGATCCGGGTGACATCGAGTAGCTCGAAGTCGCCCCCCGAGACATCGAGGAACGTACTCACGAGCGAGAGCCCGCCGTCATCGTTATTGAAGAAGTACGCGACCGGCGTCACTGCGCCGTGGGGGAAGTCGTCGTAGGCCGTGATGATTTCGGCGGCTTTCACCAGGGGATACCAGTCCCGACCCTCGAGGTGTTGCCAGACTTCGTCGTGATCGAGGACGAACTGGTGGCGGTCTTCGTTGGGGGCGAAGGACCGCTCCCACTCGATATCCATCGGTTCTGTGATCTCAAGACCGACCAGTTCCTCGTTCGTCCGGTCGACCAGTCCGTATGCGACCTGCCGGTTTTCGGCCGTGACCGCGAACGTTCCCGACTCCCGCGACCCCTCGACGCTCATTCCGGTGGTTCCCTGTATACTGATCGCGTCCAGGTCGTTCGTCAGCGGGTCGTACGCCTCGAAGGAGCTAACCCAATCACCCGCGAGGTCGTTCACCTCCGGATCCAGGAGCAACGTTTCGACGGACTGTCGTTTCCGGTAATTCCACAGCGCCTTGTAGTTCGACTTGGTGACGTCTCGCGTGCCGATCCGGCGTGCCCCGGTGATTCGCTCCCCCGGTTCCGGGGTATCCTGCTGGGCCGCGACGCCGGGCACGACATCGTCCGCGCCGCTCGCAAGGATCGCGCCACCGGCTGCGATGCCGCCCAGCGACGCGAGAAACTTCCGCCGATCGATACGGTCACTCCAGTGATTTTCGGACATGAGCGAACGTCCCTTTCTCCGGCTTTTGTCTTAATAATTGTGAACGATAATAATGTATTTCAACTGATCTGAGTCCGGACCACCCTCTGGCGTTCAACGATGCCGGTCCCGAAACCACGACCAAAACAAACCGCTTAACACTGCCACACCGAACTGCATAACAATGAGCGAGGAGAGATCTCGGCGGCGATACATGCGCGAGCTGGGCACAGCAGTAGTGATCGGTTCGCTGGCCGGGTGTAGTGGCGACGGCGGAGACGCTGACGGTGGCGACACCACGCCGACCGACACACCGACTGACTCACCCACCGCCACCCCGACGCCAACGCCGACACCGACAGAAACGTCACAGCAGACGCCGACTGCGACGCCCCAGGAGACACCGACTGCCACACCCGCCGGCGGGGGCACCGCGGAAATCGACGAGTATCTGTCCGATACGGACAACTACGACGGGTCGATCACCGACAGGACCGGCCAGGACGGAGTGAGCGTCGCTGTCGGTGCCGAGGGCAACGGCGGTGGCTTTGCCTTCGGACCGGCGGCAATCGGGATCGAAACCGGAACGACGGTCGTCTGGGAGTGGACCGGCATGGGTGGTCTACACAACGTCGTCGCCGAGGACGGGACGTTCGATAGCGGCGACCCAGTTTCGGATCCCGGGACGACCTTCGAGTTCACGTTCACCGAGACGGGCACGTGGCTGTACTTCTGTAACCCACATAAGGCACTCGGCATGAAGGGGGCTGTCGTGGTCGAATAGTCGGTGGCTGACCCGTCAATCCTCCGGGCACACCTAGCAGCGTCGGGACCTGGGGCGTGTCAGAGCCTCGCAACGCGGGCGCGAAGCGCGGAGTTTTTACGTACGGACGGGGGAGTAATCGGCACAGTCTAGTGGCGCGACGCGGAAGCGTCACGGTATGACAGTCAGCGTGCTCGTGCCGTCGTCCCTCTGCCGGGAGGCCGAGGACAAACGCGAGGCGACTCGCAAACTCGGTTCGGTGGCCCGCGCGGCCACCGTCTTCCGGGTCGACCGGCTCACGGTCTTCCCCGACCCCGATGGGGAGGGCACGTGGGGCGGCGGGTTCGTCGAAACCGTGTTGCGGTACGCCGCCACACCCCCTTACCTCCGAAAGGAGGTCTGGGACAGGCGGGACGAACTGGAGTACGCGGGCGTCCTGCCGCCGCTCCGCGTGCGTTCACGGACCGGCTCCGGATCCGAGGGTTCGGGGTCGTCAAGACAGGGAATCGTGACCGAGGTCGGA
>JAHENO010000035.1 GCA_018609945.1 Haloarculaceae archaeon
GGGAGGGGCCGGCGGACCGTCCTCCGGGCGCGGAAGAGGTCCGCGGTCGGCGGCGGCGTCAGGTCGTGATACGGGAACGCTGTCGATTCGTCGGGCGACTCGACGGGCTCGTATGCCGCCATGTCTACCCGCACGGAAACCACGGTGAAAACTGTAGGCGATGTGGGACCGACGAGCAGGTCACTTTTGGCCGCCCCCTCCCTCGGACCGGCCATGTACGAGGTGGAACTGAAGGTCCGCGCCGACCACGGGCCGGTCCGGGACCGCCTGGACGCCCTCGGCGCCCGGCACGTGGGCGCTGTCGTCCAGACCGACACCTACTACGACGCCCCCCACCGCGAGTTCGCCGAAACTGACGAGGCGCTCCGGATCCGACAGGAGGTTCCAGCTGATGGGGACCAGCAGGCGTACCTCACGTACAAGGGGCCGCTCGTCGACGAGCAGTCGAAGACCCGCGAGGAGGCCGAAACGGCCGTCGCAGACGGGGCGGCTGCCGCCGACATCCTCGCTGGCCTGGGGTTCGAGCCCGCCGCGACGGTCCGGAAGGAACGGGACCAGTACGCGATCGGGGAGCAGACGGTCACCCTCGACGCCGTCGAGGGCCTCGGGGAGTTCGTCGAGGTGGAGACGGAGGTAGAGTCGGCCGACGAAGTCGACCCGGCACGCGAGGAGGCGACCGAACTCCTCGGTCGTCTCGGCCTCGATCCGGCGGACGGGATCCGGACCTCCTACCTCGGGCTGCTGCTCGCAGGCGGGAGCGGTAATTCCCACGAGTAATACGTCTCGGGGGTACTGGTTTCCGAAAGTTATAGACACGGGCCTGCCGAACCCCGGACCAATGACCGACCGGAACATCCACGTCGAGCCCGCGACGGGGCGGGCAGTCGAGGACGAGGCAGTCGAGATCGTCGAGCGGAAGGGGCTGGGCCATCCCGACTCGATCTGCGACGGCGTCGCCGAGGCCGTCTCGCGGGCGCTGGCCCGGACCTACCTCGACAGGTTCGGGAAGGTGTTGCACTTCAACACCGACGAGACGCAACTGGTCGCGGGGACGGCCGCGCCGGCCTTCGGCGGCGGGGAGGTCCTCGAACCGATCTACCTGCTGATCGTCGGCCGTGCGACCAAGAGCTACGACGGCGAGCGAGTGCCGGCGGAGACGGTCGCGCTCGAAACTGCCCGCGAGTACCTGGACGAACACTTCCCGGAACTGGACGTCAGCTCGGACGTGGTGGTCGACGTGCGCCTCGGGGAGGGCAGCGGTGACCTCCAGGAGGTCTTCGGCGAGGAGGGGGCAGTCCCGATGGCGAACGACACGAGCTACGGCGTCGGCCACGCGCCACTGACCGAGACCGAACAGATCGTCTACAACGCCGAACGCCGGCTGAACGGGGAGTACGGTGCCGAGCACCCCGAACTCGGCCAGGACATCAAGGTGATGGGCAAACGCGAGGGCGACCACATCGACGTGACTGTGGCGGCCGCGATGATCGACGCCCACGTCCACGGAATGGAGGAGTACCGCGAGGCTGTCCGGGGGGTCGAGGAATTCGTCACCGGGATGGCCCGCGAGTACACCGACCGCGAGGTCGCGGTCCACGTCAACACTGCCGACGACTACGAGGAGGGTGCGATCTATCTCACGACCACCGGAACCAGCGCCGAACAGGGCGACGACGGTTCGGTGGGCCGGGGCAACCGCGCGAACGGCCTCATCACCCCCAACCGGCCGATGAGCATGGAGGCCACGAGCGGCAAGAACCCCGTCAACCACATCGGCAAGATTTACAACCTCCTGAGCACGGAGATCGCCGAATCCGTCGCCAGCGAGGTAGGAGGCATCCGCCAGTTGCAGGTCCGACTGCTCAGCCAGATCGGCCAGCCGATCGACAACCCGAGCGTCGCCGACGCAGCCGTCATCACGGAGGAGGGCGTCGACGTGGCCGACATCCGTCCGGAGGTCGTGGCCGCTATCGACGAGCAACTGGCCGGCGTGACCGACCTCACCGAGCGAGTCATCGAGGACGAACTCTCGACGTTCTGAGGTCGACCCCCCGATTGCGAGCGAAGCGCGTTTAACCCACAACCGTCAACGGGGAGCCATGCACCCGCCGGGGGCGGATACCGTGCTCGTCCGGCACGGCGAAATCGGGACCAAGAGCCCGCAGGTCCAGCACAAGATGGAGGGACGGCTGCGCGACAATATCGGGGCGCTTCTCGCGGACCGCGGCCTCGACGATCCGGTCGAGCGACGGCACTCCCGGCTGTTCATCCGGACCGACGAGGAACGCGTCGAGACGGCCACCGGGGCCGCGACGGACGCCTTCGGGGTCGTCTCGGCCAGCCCCGCGGCGAGCACCGACCCGACGCTGCCCGCCATCCGCGAGACACTCGCTGCGGCCGCCCGCGAACGCTACACCGGCGGCACGTTCGCCATCCAGGCACGCCGTGCGGGACCGGCGGACGCCCATCCGTTCTCCTCGGCAGATATCGAGGAGGCGGGGGGCACGGCCGTCTGGGAAGCCGCCGAGCGTGCGGGCGTCGAGCCCGAAGTCGACCTCGACGACCCCGACATCACGCTGTCCGTCGAGTGTCGCCCCGACGAGGCGTTCGTCTTCCTGGAGACGCGGTCAGGTCCCGGTGGACTGCCCGTCGGGACACAGGAACCGCTGGTCGCGCTGATAAGCGGGGGTATCGACTCGCCCGTCGCAGCCTGGGAAGCGATGCGCCGTGGCTGTCCTGTCCAGCCACTGTACGTCGACCTCGGCGCGTACGGCGGCTCCGATCACCTGCTCCGGGCCGAGGCGACGGTCGCGGATCTGGGGCGGTACGCTCCCAACCTGGAGTTGACGCTGCGTGTCGCTCCCGGCGGCGAGGCCGTGGAGAGACTGGTCGGGGAGATGGACTCGGGCCGGATGGTCGGGTTGCGGCGGTTCATGTTTCGCGTGGCCGACCGCGTCGCCAGGGAGGTCGACGCCGTCGGTATCGTCACGGGCGAAGCGATCGGACAGAAGTCCAGCCAGACCAGCGCCAACCTCCGGGTGACCGACGCAGTGACCGACCTCCCGATCCACCGGCCCCTGGTCACGATGGACAAAAGCGAGATCACCGAGCGCGCCCGGGAGATCGGAACCTTCGAGGAGGCGACGATCCCCGTCGGGTGCAACCGCGTCGCGCCCGACACACCCGCAACACGGGCGACCCGTTCGACGATCCGGGAGGCCGAACCAGACGACATCGCGGAACTGGCCGCTGAGGCTGCCGAGCGCGCGTCGCGGGTGGGACCCGATCTGACCGCCGGGTGAGCGCACCCGGCGACGCGGAACGCGACCCGACTGCCGGGTGACCGAAACCGGCAAGCCGGAACCCAGCCCGGGCGAGAGCAGTCGTCGACAGCCGAAACCGCTTTGGCCGGCGCGCGAGTGGTTTCTCGCATGACGCGGGTGTGTCTCGTCGGCGACGGGGACCTCAACCTCCGGTACGAACTCCTCTCGCGCGAGACGTCCCGCGAGGCGCTGGCCACCTACGACCTCCGGGAACCCTTCGAGAACACCGTCGGCGTCGAGACGGTCAGCCTCGGCGCAGCCGTCGCGCTGCTGAACGACCTCGACTGGTATCTGGTCCGGTTCGTCGACGAGGCGCTGGTGCTGGAACCCTCTGTCAGCGAACGGGAGTGGCTCTCCCGTGACCTTGCGACTGCCATCCGCGACGACGAGATCGACCCCGGCGCGACCGGCCGCTTCCTCAAGGTCTACGGCGTCGAGTACCCCGACTCCGAACCGGACACCGGCCGGGACGAACCGTCGGAGGAGCAGGCGGAACCCCGGGCGGAGACTGACCGGCCACCGCGGCTCGTCGAGCCGATGTTGCTGGCGCGGACCGGCGACACGCTCCCCGAGTACGACCTCCGGGACGTCGAGGAGACGCTCGTGGTCCGGGTCACCGAATCCGAGTTCGAGGGGTAGGAGAGCCCGGCTACTCGGCGTCGAACATCCCCGTGGACATGTACCGTTCCCCCGAGTCCCAGAAGACGGTCACGACGAGGGGTTCGTCTTCCCGCTCCTCGCGGAGTCGCCGTGCAACGCGTTTTGCCCCGAGCAGGGATGCCCCGGAGGACTGCCCGACGAAGATGCCCTCCTCGCGGGCGAGGCGGCGACACTCCGCCTCGGCGGGTCCCAGCGAGACCGTCTCGACGCTATCGAGCAGGTCCACGTCGAGGTTCTCGCTGACGAACCCTGGACCCATCCCCTGGAAGTCGTCGGCGCCGGGCTCGTCGCCGGAGAGGACGGCGTTGTCTTCGGGTTCGACGGCGACGACCTCAACGTCGGGATAGGCCTCGCGGAGGCGACGACCCGTCCCGGTGATGGTGCCACCGGTGCCGACGCCGGCCACGAGCGCGTCGACCGTGCGGTCGCCCACCTGTTCGAGAATCTCGGGGCCGGTCGTCCGGTAGTGTGCGTCGGGGTTGGCAGGGTTCTCGAACTGCCGGACCTGGACGAACCCCTCGCGTTCGTCGAGTTCGTCGGCGCGCTCGCGGGCCTCGCCGATCTCACCCTCGATGAGTTCCAGGTCGGCACCGTATGCCGTCATGATCTCTCGGCGTTCTGGGGATTTCGACTCCGGCATCACCAGCATGACGTCGTAGCCCTTCGCCGCACCGACCATCGCGAGCCCGATCCCGGTGTTGCCGCTCGTCGGTTCGACGATGGTGTCGCCCGGAGTCAGATCGCCCGCCTCCTCGGCGGCCTCGACCATCGAGAGGGCCGGCCTGTCCTTGGCCGACCCGCCCGGGTTGAACGACTCGACCTTCGCCGCGATGGTCGTCCCCTCCGGAGCGTCGACCCTGACCAGCGGCGATCCCAGCGTTTCGAGTATGCTGTGGTCCATTACTAGGGGTTGGCCGGCAGGGCTTAAACGCGGCCCGCCACCGGCAGTGCGTGCCGTCGTCCGTGACGGCCAATTCGCTCGGTGTGGTTGGTCACCGCACAAATCCAAAACGGTAAGTCCGCCTGATTGTCAAGTCTCACCACATGGGTAACGGCGCTGTGGGCGAGGTCGGCGAAAGCTATCAGGCAGCAATCCAGCACGACCTCGTCGACTTCGACGACGACACACACCTCGTCGGCGTCGTCCGGCGTCCCACGCCGTGGTTCCACGCGACCGTGGACGAGAACCACCGGGAACTCGGCCCGCCCGAGACGTTACTCGATGAGACCGAGGCCCGCCAGGCGGAGATCAGGACGCCGGACATCTCGGACGGACAGGCACTCGACGCCGCCTGGGAGGACGTGAACTTCGCCGAGCGGTACCGGGAGTATCTCGCCAACAGCGGCGAGGCGGCAGCAACGATCACCGCGCTCGCGGACCGCGTCCGCGACGGCGAGGACGTGGTGCTGGTCTGTTACGAGAGCCCCGAGAAGCGGTGTCACCGCCATCTGCTGGTGGACGTGGTCGCCGACCGCGTCTGACCGGTCGGAAACCGACCCTCAGAATGCAACGGAGCTGTTGACCCAGCGGGCGGTGCCCATCCGCCCGTCGAGTGTGAAAGAGGCCAAGTGTTCGACCTGCGTAGTCGGTCACATGAGCAGGACACGCTCCACAGAGCGACACGACCTCCTGGTGGGCGGCGAACGCGTCGAACCGGCAGCTGGCGAGTACGCCGAGACGGTCGATCCGGCGACGGGCGAGGCGTTCGCGGACGTGGCCGTCGCCGGGGAATCGGACGTCGACGCTGCCGTCGCGGCGGCCCGCGAGGCCTTCCCGGCCTGGCGGGATACCGACCCGGCCGAGCGCGGCCGCACACTCTACCGCGTCGCCGAACTGATCCGGGACAACCTGGAGGACCTTGCCGAGCTGGAGACGCGCGACCAGGGCAAGCCACTCTCCCAGGCCCGGTCGGACCTCTCCAGTGCGGCACGCTATTTCGAATACTACGCCGGCGCCGCCGACAAACTCGAGGGGACGAGCGTCCCGGTCGGAACCGGGCAGGTCGATTACACCGTCCGCGAACCCTACGGGGTCTCCGCCCAGATCATTCCCTGGAACTTCCCGGGGAATCTCTTTGCACGCGGGGTCGCGCCGGCGCTGGCGGCCGGCAACACGACCGTCGTCAAGCCCGCGCCCACGACGCCGCTGTCGGCCTACCGCCTGGCCGAACTCTGCGCCCAGGCAGGCGTCCCGGGGCCAGCGGTCAACGTCGTCTCGGGCGCCGGCGAGACCGGGGCCGCCCTGACGAACCACGAGGGCGTCGACACCATCACCTTCACTGGGAGCGTCCCCACGGGCCAGCGGGTGATGGAGGCCGCCGCCGGGAACGTGACGCCAGTCACGCTGGAACTCGGCGGGAAGAACCCGGCGATCGTCTACCCCGACGCCGACGTCGACGAGGCGGTCTCGTGGGTGGATACGGGCATTTTCACCAACGCCGGTCAGATCTGCTCGGCCGCCGACCGTGCCATCGTCCACGAGGACGTCTACGACGAGTTCGTCGAGAAGATCGTCGACGTCGCCGAATCGAAGGAACTGGGCCCCGGTCACGCGGACCCCGACGTGGGACCGCTCAACAGTGCCGGCCACCGCGAGAAGGTCACAGACTACATCGAGGTCGGAAAGGCCGAGGCGACGCTGGTCACGGGCGGCGGGACACCCGATCGCGAGGGCTATTTCGTCGAACCGACCGTCTTCACCGACGTCGACAACGGCATGCGCATCGCCCAGGAGGAGATCTTCGGGCCTGTGCTGGTGGTCATTCCCTACAGCGACGACGAGGACCCCGTCGACATCGGTAACGACGTCGACTACGGCCTCGTTGCGGGCGTGTTCACCGACGACGTCCGCCGGGCCCACCGCGCCGCCCAGCGCCTCGAAGCCGGCAACGTCTACGTCAACAAGTGGTTCGGCGACACCAACCAGACGCCCTTCGGGGGATACAAGAAGTCGGGCATCGGCCGCGAGAAAGGACTGGCCGCGCTGGACTCGTATCTCCAGATCAAGAACGTCGCGGTCAACCTCGAATCCGGCGGTGGCGGGGATCTGCCGGGCGCCTGATCCCGTCTCCGACTATCCGACGATCACTCGCCGCGTTCACTCGGAGTTTCTCCCCCGACCCTCCGTGGCTCCCCGTCCCGGTTCCTCGGGACCGTCGCCGCCGGTCGCCTTCAGGACCACCGGGTTCACCGGCGTGCCGGCGCCCTGTTCGACGTTGAGTGGGCCGGCAGTGTAGAGGAACTCGTAGACGCCGTCCGCCGCACATTGTGCGGCCAGGTCCGTGAGATCGAGGATCTCGTTGATCGTGACCCCGAGGTTCCGGATGAGCGCGCCGTGCAGCGGGAACGAGTAGGTCCCGGCCAGATCCTCGCGGCCCTCATCGAGGTCGTCCTCAGTCACCTCCTGGGCGGCCCTCTCGATCCCGAGGTTGTCGGCGCCGACGACCGGGAACTCCATGTCGCGGAACCAGCGAACGAGGTCGTCGGAGTATGTCAACCCGGGTTCGTCCAGCGGCGCCCACTCGGCGTTTGGATCGCGAGCGAACTCGATCGCCCCCGTCCGGATGAGGAGGATGTCCCGCTTTCGGAGACGGACGTCCTGGGCCTCGGCGGTCGCTTTGAGGTCCTCGAGGGTGATCGCTTCCCCGAGGTCGAGCCGGTAGGGTGCCTCGTCGACCCTGTAGCGGCCGACGTCGAGCAACACGCCCCGTCCGGCGACGCCGCTGTCGGCGACGTTGGCGATGTCGTTTTTCCCGAGTCCGAACGTCTCCGTGACCCCCTCGACCTCGATGTCGAACTCCCGGCGCGTCCTGGTCGTCGCGGCGTCGAACCCGTTGTAGAGTTGGCCGTCGTACCACGCGTGTCCGAGGGCGTCGTAGTGGGTCGTCCCCTGCAGGTAGAAGGACGTCTCGAACCTGTCGTCCGCGAAGAGGATCCCGTTGGCCGTCGAGAGCGGCGGCACTCCGTCGTCATCCCCTGCGTCAGCCACGTTGTTCCGGCGGGCGGGCGTCCGGCCTGGGAACAGTGGATCCCCCGTGTCTTTCGTCGGGAAACTGGGAGCGGTCTCGAACTGGTCCGGGAAGAACGCGTCGAAGGCGTCGCCCGTGATGGGCGTCTGGAGCGTGAACCGCTCGACGCGCTTGCGCCCGCGCTTCGTGGCCGCGTTCAACCCCGCGAACATCTCCTCGCTTCCGAGGAGGTTGATCGCGCCGAGTTCGTCGTCCTCGCCCCAGCGTCCCCAGTTTTCCTCCGCGACGACCTCCAGCAACGGCCCGATCGGTTTGGGGCCGTCACCATCGTCGGCTGCGACGGTGTCGGCACCGCCGGCGAGTGCGAGCGCCAGAGCGGCGCCACACCCGGCCATGAACCCCCGTCGGCTCGATGCGTGTTCGTTGTCATTTCCACAGCAGCGGTCCGATCCGGTCATGGCGAACACCACCGTTGAGACATGTGTCTAACCCCGCATTTCGTGCCGACAGATGGATATCATAAATATATGATGATTTCATCTCATCTGATAGGAGAGGGGACGCCCTCACTGTTCGAACCAGGGGTTCGTCCGCGTCGAGGTGACACCGCGGCTGCTCCCGTCTCCCGAACACGCTCGGAGCGGCAGCGACTCGACCTGTCGGCTCCCCCCGTTTTTTATGTTTCCGTCCGGTCACACTATGCATGTCACTCGATAACAAGACAGCGGCGATCACCGGCGCCGGGTCGGGCATGGGTCGCGCCACCGCGGAACTGTTCGCCCGGCGGGGCGCGCGGGTCGTCGTCGTCGACCTCGACGCCGGGGCTGCCCGCGAGACGGTCGACCGTATCGAGAGCGCGGGCGGCGAGGCCATCGCCGTCGAGGCGGACGTCTCCGACGCCGGCGACGTCGAGGAGTTCGTCGACCGGACGGTCGAAGCCTACGGCAGTATCGACGTCCTGCACAACAACGCCGGCATCCCCCAGCGGTCGACGCCGGTCGAGGACGTGACCGAGGAGACGTGGGACCGGATTCAGGACGTGAATCTCAAGAGCGCATTCCTCGGGGCGAAGTACGCCGTCCCGTACATGCGCGAACAGGGCGGCGGCGTCATCCTGAACACCGCCTCGACGGCGGGCATCCGACCCCGGACGGGGCTGTCGGCATACTGTGCCTCGAAGGGCGGGATGATCACGCTCACGAAGCAGCTCGCCTACGAACTCGCGGAGGCAGACATCCGGGTCAACGCCATCTGTCCGGTGGCGACTGACACCGACATGCTTTCCGAGTTCACCAGCGACGACCTCTCCATCGAGGGGATGGCCGACACCATCCCGATGGGGCGGCTCGCACAGCCGGAGGACATCGCGCACGCCGCCGCCTACCTCGCGTCGGACGGTGCCGGGATGGTCACTGGCACCGCGCTCGAGGTCGACGGCGGCCGCGACATCTAAAGTAACCCGAAATCGGTCTCTCACCGGGTTCTACGGGCCGTTTGACCTCGAAACACCATTACTTATTTAACCCCGTCCGTAAAGAATGCGAACGCACACATGGACAGACGGACGTTCCTGACACGGACCGGTGGAGTGGCGACTGTAACCCTGCTTGCCGGCTGTGGCGGCGACGGCGGGGGCAGCGACGGCGGGGACGGCAGCGATGGCGGGAGCGACGGTGGCGACGGCGGTGACGGTGGCGGTGACGGCGGGGACGGCGGCGAGACGGCGACACCGAGCGACGGAGGCAGTACGGACGGCGGAGCCGGCGAAATAAAGGTGGGCGTCCTGGTGCCGTTCTCGGGCGACTTCGCGTGGGTGGGAGAGAACGTGCTCCCGGTGACGCAGATGATCGCAGAGCAGATCAACAGCGAGGGCGGCATCGACGGCAAGGAGGTGACTGTCGTCCAGGGGGATACGGAGGCGTCGCCGGACGCGTCGCTGTCGGCCGCCAAGCGACTCATCGACGTCGAGGGGGTGACGGGCGTCATCGGCCCGACGAGCATCACCATGTCGGCCGTCTTCGACCAGTTCACAGAGAACGAGATCCCCAGCGTGACGCCGACGGCGGGCACGACGTCGCTCGACGACCGGGGTGGCGAGTTCGTCTTCCGAACTGTGCCCTCGGATTCGCTGGGTGGCCGCGCAATCGCGAAGGCCGCCCGCGAGGAGCAGTTCAACACCGTCCAGAGTTACAGCAGGATGACGATGCTGGTCGGGGACAAGGAGGTGTTCCAGTCCTTCAAGGAACCCATCTCCTCGTCGTTCGAGGAGTTCGGCGGCACCGTCGCGGAGGCGATGGACATCAGGACCGGCAAGTCCTCCTACCAGTCGGAGGTCCAGTCGATGATGTCGACCGACCCCGAGATCACGGTGCTGGTCGCCTCCATCGAGGACAGCATCAAGGTCATGGAAGCGGCGTTCCAGGCCGGCTACGAGGGCAACTGGTTCCTGACGCAGGACCAGACCAACGAGGACTTCCTCTCGCAGAGCGAGACCCAGGTCACGAACGGCGTCCTCGGACTCCAGGAGGCAGCCTTCCAGGAGGCCCAGGAGTCGGGCCGGTTGGCGGAGTTCGACTCGAACATCCAGGAGTACGCCGGCTGGGACGAGACCCGGCTGTTCGCGACCAACACCTTCGACGCGATGAACGTCATGGGGCTGGCGATGAAACAGACCGCCGCGAACGGCGAGGAGCTGACCGGCGCCAACATCGCCGGCAACATTCGGTCGGTGGCGAACCCGCCGGACCAGGCCGTGACGAGCTACGTCGAGGGGGCCAGCGCCATCGAGGACGGCACCGACGTCGACTACCGCGGGCTCGCGGGACCGATCGACTTCGACGACGTCGGCGACATCCGCGCCCCGTTCTCGATCCAGATGGCCGACGGCGGCGAGTGGTCCGAGGCCGCCCGTCTCCCACCCGAAGCGCTCGAGTAGGCCAGCCAGGATGGCCTCTGCGCTCTCGCAGTTCCTCCAGGCGGTGGCCTTCGGGCTGGTCGAGGCGAGCGTCATCTCCGTCGGTGCTGTCGGGCTCACGCTCTCCTACGGCGTCACCCGCTTCATCAACTTCGCGTACGGCGAATTTCTCGCCTACGGTGCCTTCCTGGCGTTCTTTCTCTCGGGGGCAGGGGCGGGCGTCGTGGGGCTCCCTGTCGCGGCCGTCGTCGCGGTACTCCTCGTCGGGGCGCTCGGGGTCGCTGTCTCCCGCGTGTTCTTCCGGCCCATCTCCGACCGGGGCGCGCTCCCGCTGTTGATCACGTCTATCGGCGTCGCATTCATCCTCCGGTACCTGCTGATCGCCGGCGCCAGTGCCGAGGCCAGACAGCTTCCCGTCCCGCTGATGCGGCCCGTCGAAGTCGCCGGGGTCGGCCTCACGCCGCTGGAACTGGGTGTCGTCGCCGTCTCGGTGGTGACGATGCTCGCGATCCATCTGCTCCTCCAGCGGACGATGCTCGGCAAGACGATGCGTGCGACCAGCGGCAACCGCTCGCTCGCGGAAGTCGCGGGCATCGATACTGACGCGGTCATCCGGAAGACGTGGTTCATCTCCGCGGCCGCCGGCGGCCTGGCTGGCATCCTCTATGGCGTCCTCTTCGCCCCCTTCCGCCCGACGTTCGGCTTCGGCTACCTCATCGTGGTGTTCGCGGCGACGCTCCTGGGGGGAATCGGCCGTCCCTACGGCGCAATGCTCGGTGCCGTCCTGATCGGACTGATGATCAGCCTCGGGTCGACGTACCTCTCGGCCAGTTACGACCAGGCGTATGCCTTCATAGCGCTCGTGGGCGTGTTGCTCCTCAGACCCGAGGGTATCCGCGGAGGCGAGTTCTGATGGCGCTGCCCGGTATCGCCTCGTTTCTCGTGACCATCGGGACGCTCGCGTGCATCTGGGGCCTGCTCGCCCTGGGGTTGAACGTCCACTACGGCTACACAGGGTTGCTCAACTTCGGGCACGTCGCTTTCTTCGCTGCCGGCGCGTACGCCTCGGCGGTCCTGACGATGCCACCGCCCGAACAGGTCTCGCAGGCCAACTACGTCATCGGGCTCGACCTCCCGATGCCGCTGGGATTCCCGGTGAGTCTCGCGGTGGCGGCGCTCGCGGGCGGACTGCTCGCCCTGCTCATCGGGTCAACGAGCGTCCGCCTCGGGTCACACTACCTCGCTATCGCCACCTTCGCGCTGGCGGGCATCTTCGAAGACGTCCTCGTCAACGAGACGTGGCTGACGAACGGCACCTTCGGAATGAACAGCGTCCCGAAGCCGATGCGCGAGACGCTCGGCGCCGGGGGCTGGCAGGTGGCCTACCTCGCCTTCTCGGCGCTGTGTCTGCTCGGGGTGTACCTCCTGCTCGACCGCCTGATCGACGCCCCGTTCGGCCGCCTGTTGCGGGGCGTCCGCGAGAGCGAGGACGCCGCCCGGATGCTCGGCAAGGACACCAACCTGGTAAAACTCAAGTCCTTCGCCATCGGCGGGGCTATCGCCGGCTTCGCGGGCGGTCTCTACGCACACTTCCTCGGGAGTGTCGTCACCGAACAGTTCGTCGCCGGCGTCACCTTCGTCGTCTGGGCTGCCATCCTGCTGGGTGGCGTCGCCTCCTCGTCGGGAGCCATCGTCGGCGCGTTCCTCCTCATCGCCTTCCAGCAGTCGACGCGGTTCATCCTCACCATCTACGGGTGGATCCAGTCGGTGCTTCCCGAACCGCTGTCCGGGGTCCTGCCCGCGATATTCGCGCCGCTCCCCGATCACCCCTCGTTCGTCCCGAGCGTTCGGTTCATCGTCATCGGCTGTCTGTTCGTGCTCGTCATCCGGTACCGCCCGGAGGGACTCTTCGGCGATCCGAACGAAGTCACTGTCATGGGTGAGGAAGAATGAGTGTCGACCGGGCCGAGACCGAAACGAACGGCGACAGGCCGGAGGACTCGACGCTCCTTGCAGTCGACGGCGTCGTCAAACAGTTCGGCGGGTTGGTTGCGGTCGACGGCGCGACGTTCGGCGTCGAGGCCGGGTCCATCACGGGACTCATCGGCCCGAACGGTGCGGGCAAATCGACGCTGTTCGACTGCATCACGGGGGTCTACACGCCGGACGCGGGAACCGTGACCCTGGACGGCGAAGCGATTCAGGGCCTCTCGCCCAACCAGGTCGCCGCGCGGGGCGTCGGGCGTACCTTCCAGACGCCGAAGACGTTCCGCGGGATGACCGTCCGGGAGAACCTCGCGTTCGCCGCGCGGGAGCAGACCGGCGAACGCGCACTCGGCGCGCTGTTCCGACCCGGTCGGGTCGAGACCGAGGAGACGGCCATCCAGGAGACGGTCGACGAGACGCTCGAGTTTCTGGAACTGGACCACCTCGCCGAGGAGTACGCCGGCGGCCTCTCCGGCGGCCAGCGGAAACTCCTCGAACTCGGGCGGGTCCTGATGATGGACCCCGAGATCATCCTGCTCGACGAACCGGTCGCTGGCGTCAATCCCGCACTCACGGACGAATTGCTGGAGCGCCTCCACGAACTGAACGATCGCGGACGCACGATTCTCTTCATCGAACACGACATGGACATCGTCATGGGCCACTGTGACAGCGTCGTCGTCCTGCACAACGGGCAGACGCTCGCCGTCGGCCCGCCCGAGATCGTCCAGGAGGACGACCGCGTCGTCGAGGCGTACCTGGGGGGGTACGACTGATGGGCGACGGCGACAGCAAGGGGCGGTCCGCGGGTCCCGGGATCGACGCCATCCGCCGGTACGACCACGCTATCCTCTCGGCCCGCGACATCGAGACGGGATACGGCGACCTGCAGGTGCTCTTCGGCGTCGACCTCGACGTCCGGAGCGACGAAATCGTGCTCGTGTTCGGGCCCAACGGCGCCGGCAAGTCGACGCTGATGCGGGCGCTGGTCGGGACTCTCCCGCTGTGGGCGGGCACCGTCGAGATGAACGGCGACGATCTCTCGGGACTGGAGGCGAACGAGATGGTCCCCCGCGGTATCGGGTACGTGCCACAGACCGAGAACGTCTTCCCGAACCTCACCGTCGACGAGAACCTCGACATCGGGACCATCCACGCCGCCGACCCCGAGGCACGGCGCGAGGCCATGTTCGACCTCTTTCCCCGCCTCGCGGACCGCCGCGACCAGGAGGCGGCCACCCTCTCGGGTGGCGAACGGCAGATGCTCGCCATGGCGCGCGCGCTGATGCCCGACCCCGAGGTGTTGCTGATCGACGAGCCCTCGGCGGGACTGGCGCCACAACTCATCGAACGGACCTTCGAGTATGTCGACCGCGTCCGCGAGTCCGGGACGGCCGTACTGATGGTCGAACAGAACGTCAAAGCGGCCCTGGCGGTCGCCGACCGTGGATACGTGCTCGACGTTGGCGAGAACCGCTTCGAGGGCGACGCCGACACGCTCCGGGACGCCGAGCGGGTGCGCGACCTTTACCTGGGGAAGTGACGCGCCCTCAGCTTTCGTCCGGGAATATCTTCCCGGGATTGAGGATGCCCGCCGGATCGAGCGTCCGCTTTATACCCCGCATCGCGTCGACGGCAGCCTCGCCATGTTCGGCCGCGAGGTACTCCTGTTTGCCGGTGCCGATGCCGTGTTCGCCGGTGGCGGTGCCGCCGAGTTCGATCGCGCGTTCGACGAGTCGCTTCGAGATGGTCTCCCCGTTTGCAACCATCTCCGGGTCGTCGGGGTCGACCATCACGAAGTAGTGGACGTTGCCGTCGCCGGCGTGACCGAAACACGCGACCGTGATGTCGTACTCCTCGCCCAGCTCCTTGGCGTAGGTGACGATCTCGGGGTAGTCACTGATGGGGACCGTGACGTCGCCGGGCGTCAGCGGCGAGAGATCGGGGTCCCAGGGCTCGAATGCGTCGGCGAGTTCGCGGCGTGCCTCCCACAACTGGGCCATCTCGGCGTCGTTCTCCGCGACCTCGAACCGGTCGACGCCGTGTTCCTCGAAGATCGTCCGGCAGAAGTCGACCTCCCGTTCGATCCCGTGGTTCGCGTGGAACTCCAGGAAGACCATCGGCGAGTCCGGCAGGTCCGTATCGAGGTAGTCGTTCGATATCTCAGCCGAGAGTGCGTCGATGAGTTCGATCTTCGCGACGTCGACACCCGACTGGACCGCGTCGACGACCGCTGCGCTGGCTGCTTCGAGGTCCGAAAAGACTGCCCGGCCGCCCCAGACCTGCTCGGGCAACCCCGCCAGTTCCATCGTCGCGCGAGTGATGACGCCGAGCGTCCCCTCGCTGCCGACCACGAGGTCCCCGAGATTGTATCCCGCCGACGTCTTGACGGCCTTGCTGCCGGCCGTGATCACCTCGCCGGTGGGCAAGACGATTTCGGCTTCGAGGAGCCAGTCGCTCACCTCGCCGTACTTGACGGTCTTCATGCCGCTTGCGTCGTTTGCGAGCATGCCGCCGATGGTCGAAATCTTCCCCGAGGAGGGCAACGACGGAAGAAAGAGGCCGTGTTTCTCGACGGCCTCGTTGAGTTCGTCGCCGTAGACGCCGGGCTGGACGTCGACCTGGTGGTCCTCGGGCCGCACCGCCAGCACCTCGTCCATCCGGCCCATGTCCATGCTGATGCCGTTGTGGAGCGGCACGGGGTTGCCCTCGAGGCTCGTCCCCGCGGCGTAGGGCGTGACCGGCACCCCACGCTCGGAGGCTGCACTGAGAATCGCAGAGACATCCGCGGTCGATTCGGGCCAGACCACCGCGTCGGGGAGCGTGCCCGCTTCCCGGTCGGTGCCCCAGTCGGTCGCGCGCTCGCGGCGGTCACCCCGGCCACGCGAAATCTGGTCGGCGTCGAGAACGTCGTCGAGAAACGCCGTGTCGTGGGTCGAACCACTGGACGCAGTCGTATCCTGGCTCATACCGATGGATTGGTCCGTACGGTGATAAAAGCTGGCGACGGCTCCTCTGCACGTTTCTCTCTGGAGCGCGAGGAGTGCCGGCAAATAAATAACGAGTGAGGTGGTATCGTGGGGTATGTCACTCGAAACCAGGAGCCGAATCCCGTGTGGGTGGCCGACGCCTACGGGGACACGGTCGAGGTCCTCTCGGAGTACGGCGAGGAGGTGACGTTCAAGGTGTGGGGTGGCGACTGGTGCAAGGACTGCCGGGCCCAACTCCCGGACTTCGGGGCCGCACTCGAGGCGGCCGAGGTGCCCGACGAGAACGTTCTTCACCACGAACTCGACCAGGACAAGCAGGGACCCGGCGTCGAGGAGTACGGCATCGAGTACATCCCGACGGTCGTGGTCGAACGCGACGGCGAGGAGATCGCTCGCTTCGTCGAGGAGGAGTCCGTTCCCATCGCCATCTACCTCGCTGACCGCCTGGAAGAGACCCTGGGACCCGTCGACTGACGGGCCGGTTCGTGACCCTCACTCTCCCGGCGACAGGCGGTCGTCGGCCCAGTCGAGTGCCGCGTCGATGTCGTGTTGTGGCGGCGAGCAGGTGAAGGACCGACAGGCGTAGACGGTCGGGCGCCCGTCGCGCGCGCTCCGGTCGGCCCAGACCGGCGGTGCCTCGGACAGTCCGAGCGTCGCCAGCCAGTCGTCGAAGGTGCCACCGTCGGCGGGCCGTGGCGCGAGTATTCGGGACGGTAGATACCGGTCGGCGAGTGCCTCCCGCCACTCGGCAGGGAGATCGTCGGCGACGAGCGTCAGCTCCAGCGCGCCGGTCGCGTACGTATCGGCGGCGAGCGTGAGCGAGGCGTGCTGGAGCGGGTTCGATTCGACCTTGCTCCCGTGGGTTTCGAGGACGCGCCCGGCCACTGTCTCGAACCGGTCGTCCGCGCGGAAGTGGTCCAGCCCCAGCAACAGCGAGGCGGCGACGCCCGCGCTCGACGGCGTCGACTGGTCGGTCACCTCCTGTGGCCGTGCGATCAGTTGCTCGCCGCCGGCGGGCGTGAAATAGAGGGTCCCCGCCTCTGCGTCCCAGAAGCGCTCGGCGATGGCGTCCCCCAACGCCAGCGCAAACCCGAGGTGGTCGACATCGCCAGTGACCTGGTAGAGATCGAACGCTGCCCGCCCGAGATACGCGTAATCCTCGAGATAGCCATCGACTTTCGTCTCCCCGTCCCTGTACCGGCGCTGGAGGTGCCCGGCCCCGTCGTCCCAGAGGTGCTCGCGGACGAACCCGAGCGCCTCCGCCCCGACGTCTGCGTACTCGTCGTCGAGTACGAGCCCCGCCTCGGCCAGCATCGAGATGGCGAGTCCGTTCCAGCCGGCGAGTATCTTCTCGTCCCTCGCGGGCCGGGGCCGTCGGGCACGCGCCTGGAAGACCTGCTCGCGGGCCCGTTCGAGCCGGTCCCGGATGTCGTCCGCAGGCACGTCGTACTCTTCGGTCAGTTCCGCGACGCTGGCAGAGCGGGTCAGGACGGTCTGCCCGTGCTCGAAGTTGCCCGCCTGGGTGACGCCGTAGCGGTCACAGAACAGCGCGGCGTCGGTCTCGTCGTCGACGGCGTCCCGGACGCCGCCGGGCGTCCAGACGTAGAAGGCACCCTCTTCTTGCTCGCCCGACTCTCCATCGCTGCTCGCGGGTCGCTTCGCTCCCCGCTCGCTTTCGTCGCGGTCGTCTCCAGTTGGGACGACCGCGCTCCGCGCGTCGAGCGTGCTGTAGAAGCCACCCTCGGGATGCTGGAGTTCCCGCTGGAGGAACGCGATGGTCTCCCGGACGACCTCGGCATACCGCTCCCGGCCGGTGAGCTGGTAACCAGCCAGCAGCGCCCGCGGAATCTCGGCGTTGTCGTAGAGCATCTTCTCGAAGTGTGGCACCACCCACTCGCGGTCGGTGGTGTAGCGGTGGAACCCGCCGCCGACGTGGTCGTAGAGCCCGCGGTCGGCCATCGCGTCAAGGGTCTCCTCGACGACTGCGCGGTACTCCTCACGGCCGGTCCGGTCGTGGGCCCGCACGAGGATGTCCAGGCGCCCGGCGTGGGGGAACTTCTGGCTGCGTCCCCAGCCGCCGTGTTCCCGGTCGGCGCCCCGCAGTGCTGCCTCTGCGGCCCGCTCCAGGGCGTCGCTGTCCGGCGCGCTGCCGGGCTGGTCGGGCACATCCTCGAGTTCGCCAGCGATGGCCCGTTTCCACTGTTCTGCGCGGTCCTCGATCTTCTCGCGTTCCTCCGGGTCGGTCCAGGCTCCGCTGATGTCCTCCAACAACTGGACGAAGCCCGGCTGGCCGCGCTTTGGCTCGGGCGGGAAGTACGTGCCGACGTAGAAGGGCTTGCCCTCCGGGGTCAGCCAGACGGAGAGGGGCCACCCGCCGCGGCCGGTGACGCGCTGACAGATTGTCTGGTAGATCCTATCCACGTCCGGCCGCTCCTCGCGGTCGACCTTCACCGGGACGAACCCGTCGTTGAGTATCTCGGCGACGCGCTCGCTCTCGAAGCTCTCCTCCTCCATGACGTGACACCAGTGGCAGGCCGCGTACCCCACAGAGAGGAAGATCGGGACGTCCCGCTGGCGTGCGGCCTCGCGTGCGGTTTCGTCCCAGGGTTGCCAGTTGACCGGATTGTCCGCGTGCTGTCGGAGGTACGGGCTGCCCTCCTCGTCGAGACGGTTGCGGCGGGCTGGATCTGACATACTGCCTCTCCGCGTTCCGCGAGCAAAAGGGATTGGACTGCGGGTCCGTGTGGGGGAGCCGAGAGCGGCCACTCACCATCGAAAGTGGTTACACAGACGCGATCCGCCGGCGGTGGATGATGCCCTGCATGTTGGCCGTCCTGCGAGCGAACTCGCGGAGAGCGTCGCTGGTCTCGCCCTCGTCGAGGACCAGCGGGCGGCCGCCGTCCCCGCCCTCGCGGACGGCGGGGTCGAGGGGAATCTCCCCGAGGAACGGCATGTCGACGCTGTCGGCCAGTCGTTGCCCGCCACCCTCGCCGAAGATGGTGTGTTCGGTGCCACAGTCCGGACACCGGAACGCGGACATGTTCTCGACGATGCCGAGGACGGGCGTCTCGTGTTCCCCGAACATCCTGAGTCCCTTCCGGGCGTCGTCGAGCGCGACTTCCTGAGGCGTCGTGACGATGACAGACCCCGAGACGGGGACGCTCTGGAGGAGCGTCAGTTGCGTGTCGCCGGTGCCCGGCGGGAGGTCGACGACCATGTAATCGAGACTGCCCCAGCGGACGTCCTCCCAGAGCTGTGTGAGCACCTTGTGGACCATCGGGCCACGCCAGATGACGGGGTCGTCCTCGCCGAGCAGGAAGTCCATGCTCATCAGCTTCATCCCGAACTGCTCCGGGGGGATGATAGTCTCGTCCTCGGTGGCCTGTGGCGGTTCGTCACTCCCGACCATCCGTGGAACGTTCGGCCCGTAGACGTCGGCGTCGAACAGGCCGACGCGAGCGCCCATGTCGGCCAGCCCGGCCGCGAGATTGACCGCAACGGTCGACTTGCCGACGCCGCCCTTGCCCGAGGCGACGGCGACGATGTTCTCGACGCCGGGGAGGACGCGGTCCTCGGGGTCGAGGCCGCGATCGATGGACGCCGAGAGATCGACCTCGTAGTCGAGGTCGGCGAGTGCCTCGCGGACCGCGCCGGCCATCGCGGTCTCGGTCGGGGAGTACGGCGCGCCCAGCGCGAGGTCGACGCGGACGACGCGGTCGGCGTCGTCGACGTCGATGCTGTTGACCAGCCCCAGCGAGACGATGTCGTCCCCGAGGTCCGGATCGTCGACGCCCGCGAGACGCGTTTCGATACCCTCGACGGTCGGCTGATCTGCTGTCATTGGTACACGTAGGCGCGCGTCCGACGAAAAGGATTGTGACCTGGGCGCCGACAGCGCGGAACGCGTGCGGGAGAGGATCAGGGCCGGCGGAAGGTGTAGGCCAGCGTCCGGTCGTCGGCGTCGAGTTCGACGGTCACCTCGCCGCGCTCGTGGTCGAACACCAGCCGGTCTGCGGGACCCTGGAAGGAGTGCAGCGGCATTCCGGTATCGACGCGCCCGTCGGGGAGGACGGTGAAGTGGGTGACGCCCGCGAAGTCACAGCTCAGTGACCCGTCCTCCCGCTCCTGGAAGGCGTTGCCGGCGAAGCGGTCGAGTTCACGACGGACCGACGCGCTGTCCGAGACCGGCACCACCACCCGACCGCCGTCTGTCGCCGGGGAGGACGTCATAGTCGGTCCTACGGGCCGGACGCACTTGACGGACACGCCCTCTGGTATGCCGCCGACAAACGCGCACGTTCAGACGACACACGCTACGTGGTACCTGTCAGACGACCCCCCTTCGTCGGGCACACCGAACGGCTATGTTCGGCTGCCACGAGAAACATACGGCTATGTAGCGGACTTAGCAACGCATTACAGCCAGCGCCGACTGGTATCACGTGCCGCCACTCGGCGGCACCGCCGACCGTCGCCTCCGCCTGTCAGTCACCTGCGTGCATCTGGTTTGGGCCTCCACCCCGGGCCCTTTTTCCTGTTCCTCCTCCCCGGGCAAGGGAAGATGGAAGAGGTGAGCGGAAGATGGACCACCACTGGCGGTTCGTTGCGTTTAAATACGGCGGGTGGAGAGATAGGGGTACGCTCGTGTAGGGGCAGCCGCCCCGAGTCCGCGAGAGCGGGCGAGCATAACCAGGCACCCGCGTGTCGTGGTAGCCAAGCCTGGCCCAAGGCGCAGGGTTGCTAACTCTGTGGCGCAAGCCTCCGGGGTTCGAATCCCCGCCACGACGTGCATCACACATACATATCCATGAGTGCAGAAGAACCAGCGGACGAAGACGACGACCTCAGATACTTCGTCCGCATCGGCCAGACAGACCTAGACGGCACCAAGTCAGTCGAGCGGTCGCTGACGGAGATGAACGGTATCGGTCGCCGAGCAGCCCGCCTCATCGCAGAACGGGCCGGCGTCGACCGCCGGAAGACGCTGGGCGCGCTCGACGACGACGACATCGACGAGATCGTCGCGCTCGTCGAGGGCTTCGCCGAGGAGGTCCCGGAGTGGCTCACCAACCACCAGAACGACTTCTTCGGCGGCGAAACCACCCACGAGATCGGCAACGACCTCGAACTGACGCGGCGCCAGGACATCAACCGCATGAAGATGATCGACTCCTACAAGGGCGTCCGTCACAAGCGCGGCCAGAAGGTACGCGGCCAGCGCACCAAGTCGACGGGCCGCACCGAGGGGACCATCGGCGTCAACGTCGAGGCGATCAAGGAAGAACAGGAAGAGGAGGCCGAGGACTGATGGCGCTGGGCAGCAACACCAAGTTCTACGAGACGCCCAACCACCCCTACCAGGGCGAGCGGATCGCCGAGGAGTCGGGGCTGACCGGCAAGTACGGCCTCAAGAACAAGGAAGAACTCTGGCGTGCGGAGTCCGAACTGCGGACCTACCGCCGCGAGGCCCGCAAACTGCTGGGTCGCAGCCAGGGCGACGCCGAGGCCGCCAGCACCGAGGGCCGGGAGTTCCTCGCGAAACTCCGGCGCCAGGGCATCCTCTCCGAACAGGACTCGCTGGACGACGTGCTCTCGCTCGACGTGACGGACGTCCTGGAGCGACGTCTCCAGACGGTCGTCTACCGGAAGGGTTACGCGAACACGACCGCCCAGGCCCGGCAGTTCATCACCCACGGCCACATCGTCGTGGACGGGCGCCGGGTCCAGACGCCCTCCTACACCGTCTCGGTCGCCGAGGAGGATTCGGTCGGCTTCGACAGCGCGTCGCCACTCACCGACGAACTCCACCCCGAACGAGCGGAGGACCACTGATGGCAGACGAGAAATGGGGCATCGCCCACGTGCACGCATCGTTCAACAACACTATCATCACGATTACGGACCAGACGGGTGCCGAGACACTGGCGAAATCCAGCGGCGGCACGGTCGTCAAGCAGAACCGGGACGAGGCCTCGCCCTATGCGGCGATGCAGATGGCCGAGGAGGTCGCCGAGGACGTCCAGGCCCAGGGCATCGAGGGCGTCCACGTCCGGGTTCGCGGCCCCGGCGGGAACCAGCAACAGAACCCCGGGCCCGGCGCGCAGGCGACGATCCGCGCGCTGGCACGGGCCGGCCTCGAGATCGGTCGCATCGAGGACGTCACACCGATCCCACACGACGGCACCCGCGGTCCGAAGAACGCAGGGTTCTGAACATGGAGGAGTACGACGTCCAGTTCGTCGACAGGGACGACCGCGAAGCCCGGTTCGTCGTTCGGCCGATCTCGCCCGCCTTTGCCAACGGCATCCGCCGGGCGATGATCGCGGACGTGCCGACGTTCAGCATCGACACGGTCCGCTTCATCGAGAACTCCAGCGTGATGTTCGACGAGCAGATCGGCCTCAGACTGGGGCTGATCCCGCTGACGACGCCGCTCGATGACTTCGAGGTCGGCGACACCGTGACGCTGTCGCTGGACGTCGAGGGGCCGGATACGGCCTACTCCGGCGACCTGGTCTCCAGCGACACGATGGTCGAACCTGCCGACAGAAACGTCCCGATCATCGACCTCAAGGAGGGCCAGCGCCTCGAAATCGAGGCCGACGCCGTCCTCGATACGGGCCGGGAACACGCCAAACACCAGGGTGGCGTCGCGGTCGGCTACCGCCACCTCCAGCGCGTCGAGGTGGTCGGCGACCGACCCGAGTTCGCCGACGACGAGGCCAACATCCTGCGCGGGGTCATCGAGGAGGACGGCGACCTCGTCCCGACGGAGGAGTTCGACCACGACCTCACGAACCGGTATCCGGAGTCGGAACTGACCGTCGAGGACGTCCCGAACGCCTTCGTGTTCCACGTCGAGACCGACGGCTCGGTCACCGTCGACGACCTGGTCGTCCGGGCCGTCGACACCATCGAGAGCCGCGCGAACGAACTGCGAGAGGCAGTCCAGTTATGAGCGGCGACCGTCTCCACACCCGGTCGGTCCCGACGCGAGTGATTCGCGAACGGGACAGTCCGGATCCGCGTGCGGTCCCGGCACCGTCGGAGAGCGACGGGTGCCGGACCGAAAGCGGTTTGTGGAGACGCGCGGTAGGCAAAAACGCGAGCAGGGATAGCCAAGTCAGGCCAACGGCGCAGCGTTCAGGGCGCTGTCCCGTAGGGGTCCGCAGGTTCAAATCCTGCTCCCTGCACTTTTCAGGAGGACCGACATGAGCAAGACGAACCCGCGACTGCGCAGTCTCATCGCTGACATGAAGTCGGCTGCCCGCAACTCCGGCGGCGACGTCTGGAGCGACGTCGCCGAGCGCCTCGAGAAACCGCGGCGCACGCACGCCGAAGTCAACCTGGGCCGCATCGAGCGGTACGCCAGGGAGGAGGAGACGGTCGTCGTGCCGGGCAAGGTGCTCGGCAGCGGCACGCTCCGCAAGGAGGTAACCGTCGCCGCCGTCGACTTCTCGGGCACTGCAGAGACGAAGATAGACCAGGTCGGCGAGACTGTCCGACTCGAACAGGCACTCGAAGACAACCCGGAGGGCGCGAACGTGCGGGTGATCCGATGAGCGTCGCAGAGTTCGACGCCGACATCGTCGTCGACGCTCGCGACTGCATCCTCGGCCGCGTGGCCTCGCAGGTCGCAGAGCGCGCCCTCGACGGCGAGCGCATCGCCGTCGTCAACGCCGAGCGAGCGGTCGTCACCGGCCGCGAGAACGACGTCAAAGAGAAGTTCCAGGCCCGCCGCGAACAGGGCTCGGACCGGGGGCCGATGTATCCCAAGCGACCCGACCGCATCCTCAAGCGGTCGATCCGGGGCATGCTCCCCTACAAGCGGCCCCGTGGTCGCGAGGCCCTCGAGAACGTCCGCGTCTACGTGGGCAACCCCTACGAGGACGAGGACGCGATCGTCTTCGAGGACGCCTCGCTGGACCGGCTCTCGACGATCAAGTTCGTCTCGCTGGGCGAGGTCAGCGACTCACTCGGAGCCACCAAAACATGGTAACGAACACATCAGGCAAGAAGAAGACGGCGATCGCACGCGCGACCATCCACGAGGGCCAGGGCCGGGTGCGGGTGAACTCCCGGCCGGTCGAACTGGTCGAACCGGAACTGGCGCGGCTGAAGATGCTCGAACCGTTCCGCATCGCTGGCGACGACCTCCGCGACGACGTCGACATCGACGTGACCGTCGAGGGCGGCGGCGTCATGGGGCAGGCCGACGCGACCCGGACTGCCATCGCCCGCGGACTGGTCGAGCACACGAGCGACGCCGAACTCCGCGACGCGTTCATGGAGTTCGACCGCTCGCTCCTGGTCAACGACGTCCGCCAGTCCGAATCCAAGAAGTGGGGCGGCCCCGGCGCGCGGGCCCGCTACCAGAAATCCTACCGGTGATACCATGATGGTCCCAGTCCGGTGTTTCACCTGTGGCAACGTGGTCGGCGAACACTGGGAGGAGTTCAAGGCCCGGACCCGGGAGGCCGACGACCCCGAGAACCCCGAGGCGGTGCTCGACGACCTCGGCGTCGAACGGCACTGCTGTCGGCGGATGCTCGTCTCGCACAAGGACCTGGTCGACATCGTGGCACCCTATCAATGAGCATGGCCGGGACCGACAACCGCTACGAGAAGGCGCGCATCATCGGCGCACGGGCCCTGCAGGTCGCCTACGGGGCGCCTGTGCTCGTCGAGACCGAGCAGACCCAGCCCATCCTCATCGCCGCCGAGGAGTACGACGCCGGCGTTCTCCCCTTCACGATCCGGCGGGGTGACGGCGAGTGACGCTGATCACGGACGTCGCACTCCGGCGGGTACTGGACTCGCGTGGCAACGCCACGGTCGAGGCCGACGTCCACACCGAGAGCGGCGGCTTCGGCCGGGCGAAAGCCCCCTCGGGGGCGAGTACCGGCGAGTACGAGGCCATCGAACTGCCCGTCCAGCAGGCGATCGCACGGGCCCGCGAAGACGCCATTCCGCGCCTGGTCGGCGAGGTGTACGCGGGCGACCAGCGCGCGGTCGACGCCGCGCTCCACGCCGCCGACGGGACCGACGACTTCTCCCACATCGGCGCCAACAGCGCGGTCGCCATCTCGATGGCTGCCGCCAGGGCCGGCGCCGACGTGGCCGGCCTCCCACTGTTCCAGCACCTCGGGGGCACCTTCCGGGGGAACACCTTCCCGGTCCCGCTGGGCAACGTCATCGGCGGCGGGGAACACGCCGCCGAGGCGACGGCCATCCAGGAGTTCCTCGCGGCACCGGTCGGCGCCCCCAGCGTCGAGGAGGCGGTGTTCGCGAACGCGGCCGTCCACGAGACGGCCGCCGACGTCCTCGCGGACCGCGGCGTCGCCTGCGGCAAGGGCGACGAGGGTGCCTGGGCACCCCCGGTCGAGGACGCCGTCGCCTTCGAGGTGATGGCCGAGGTCGTCGAAACCGTCACCGAGGAGGTCGGCTTCGAGATCCGCTTCGGGCTCGACGTCGCCGCCGCCGAACTGTACGACGCGGAGGCGGGCGGCTACGTCTACGGCGACCGCGTCCGCGACACCGACGAACAGATCGAGTACGTCGCGGACCTGGTCGACGAGTACGGCCTGGCGTACGTCGAGGACCCTCTCGACGAAGACGACTACGACGGCTTTGCGCGACTCACGGAGAGGGTCGGCGACCGGACGCTGGTCTGTGGAGACGACCTCTTCGTGACGAACGTCTCGCGTCTGGAACGGGGCATCGAGGAGGGTGCGGGGAACAGCATCCTCGTCAAGCCCAACCAGATCGGGACGCTCTCGGACGCGGTCGACGCGGTCGAACTCGCGGTCGGTGCGGGCTACGACCCGGTCATCTCCCACCGGAGCGGCGAAACGGAGGACACGACCATCGCACACCTCGCCGTCGGGACCGACGCCCCCTACATCAAGACGGGGACGGTCGGCGGCGAGCGCACGGCGAAGCTGAACGAACTCATCAGGATCGAACACAACGCATGAGCGGAAACGACGACGAAGGCCTCGACGCGTCCGAATCGGACGTCGACCCGGAGCCAGCCGGCGAGGCTGGCGCCGTAGTGGAGACGGCCGAGGAGGGCGCGGAGGCCACGACCGAGGAATCGCCCGCCGAGGCCGCGGAGGCCGAGGCCGAACCCGACGCGGGACCGGACCTGGACGAGGACGTCATGCCCGACGAGGAGGCCGACCTCCTCATCCCGGTCGACGACTACCTGGGGGCCGGCGTCCACATCGGCACCCAGCAGAAGACGAAGGACATGGAGCGGTTCATCCACCGCGTCAGGACCGACGGGCTGTACGTGCTGGACATCTCCATGACCGACCGGCGCATCCGGACTGCCGCGGACTTCCTGGCCAACTACGACGCCGAGCAGATCCTCGTGGCGTCCTCGCGCCAGTACGGCCGGTTCCCGGCCGAGAAGTTCGCCGAGGCCGTCGGCGCGCGTGCCCGGACGGGCCGGTTCATCCCCGGCACCTTGACCAACCCGAAGTACGACGGCTACATCGAACCCGACGTGGTCGTGGTGACCGACCCAATCGGCGACTCACAGGCCGTCAAGGAGGCCATCACGGTCGGCATCCCGGTCATCGCGATGTGCGACTCGAACAACACCACCAGCAACGTCGACCTCGTCGTGCCCACGAACAACAAGGGCCGCAAGGCGCTGTCGGTCGTCTACTGGTTGCTCGCCAACGAGACGCTCGACCGGCGGGGCGCCGAACCCGCCTACGCCCTCGAGGACTTCGAGAGCGAGATCTAAAACGGGCAGTGTCGGTCCGACCCCGAGACTAGGGATTCTTCCGTCATAAGCGTACTGGAGGTATCTTTTTGCCCGCGAGCGCTATACATTCACACATGAACACGGAGGTGACGGTACGGGAGATGATGGACCGGGAGTACGTGGGGGTCAGCGAGTCCGACGACCTTGTGGAGACCGTCGAATTGCTGCTCCGCGAGGGTGCCGAGACGGCTGTCGTGTTGCGTGGCAGCGAACCCGTCGGCGTCGTCACCGAACGGGACGTCCTCGCACTCCTGGTCGAGGGTCCGGAACCGCAGTCGGCGACCGTGGCCGACGCGATGACCGAGAGCATCCCGACGATCGAGCCCGACGCCTCGCTGGAGGCGGCAGCGGACAGGATGTCCACCCGCGAGGCACGCCGGCTGGTGGTCACCAACGGCGGCGAGCCGCTGGGCGTGATCACGGAACACGACCTCCTCACGAGCCGGACCCACGAGCCGAGCCAGGGAATGGGCGAGGCGCCCGTCGAGACTGGCCCCGGCACCGCCATGGCCATGGACGCCGAAACCGAGGCCGAAGATACCTTCGAGGACCAGGGCATCTGCGAGGTCTGTGGAACGTTCACCCGCGACCTGGCCGCGTTCAACGGCCAGTTGCTCTGTAGTGACTGCCGGGACATGTAATGGGTGGTGCAGACTTCCGACCCGGCAGGAGGTCGGTGAAGGGGAAGGAGCGGCAAATTTTCCGTACACGCCAGCGAAGAGTTTAATCCTGGCCGGTGTCTCGTCGCTCCCATGGGCGTAAGCGAATCGTACGAGCGCGGACGCGACCTGTTCCAGTCAAATCCGATCGGGTTCGTGCTCGGACTCGCGGTCGTCATACTGGTGCTGGATATGGTGCGGAAGCTGGTGACCGGGGACGTGACTGTCGCACGGTTCGGCCTCGTGCTCAAGGCGGGCGTCATGCGCGGCATGGTCATCGGCCTGGCGGGGATCGGGCTGTCGTTGACCTACAGCATCCTGAACTTCGCGAACTTCGCACACGGCGATTACCTCACGAGCGGCGCCTTCTCCGGCATGGCGGTCTCGTACCTGATCGCCGGTAACTTCGGGCGCGACGCGAGTATCGGCGCGCTCTTGCTGGTCGGAACCGGCGGGTCGGTGTTCGGCGGCGCCCTGGGCGTGGGTGCGGTCACTGCCCCTGTCGCGGTGCTGGCCGGACTGATCGTGGCTGGCGTCGCGACCATCGGGCTGACGCTGCTGGTCGACAGGTACGTGTTCAAACCCATCAGGGACCGGTCGGGGATCACGCTGCTGATCACCAGCATCGGCGTCGCCTTCGTCCTCCGGTATCTCATCCTGTTCGTGTTCGGTGGTTCGAAACGGGGGGTCACCGCCGAACAGCCATCGCTGTCGGTCGGCGTCCCCGGCGGCGCCGTCGAGATCGGTACCCACGACGTCGCGCTGTTCGTCGTCGCCGGAGTCCTCATGGCCGGTATCCACCTGCTCTTGCAGAACACCAAACTCGGGAAGGCGATGCGCGCGATGTCCGACAACGAGGACCTGGCCCGCGTGACGGGCATCCCCACGGAGCGGGTCGTCAGATACACCTGGATCATCGGCGGCGGCCTCACGGGTGTCGCCGGTTACATGTTCGTTCTCTGGAAGGGGACGCTGGGCTTTTTCGACGGGTGGCTCCTCCTGTTGCTGGTGTTCGCAGCGGTCATCCTCGGCGGAATAGGATCCATTTACGGGGCCATCGTCGGGGGGCTGGTCATCGGGATCACCTTCAGCATGGCGCCGATCTGGATCCCCAGCGCCTTCGGCCGCGCCGCCGCGTTCGTCGTGATGATCGTCATCCTGATCGTCAAACCCGAAGGCATCTTCGGGGGGACCTCGACAGCATGAGCGACGCCACGGACTCGCAGGGCCTGGCCGGGCGTCTCTGGGGTCGAGACCCGGTGAAGGTCCTCGCGCTGCTCGCAGTCATCTACGCCGTCTACATCGCGCTCGGCCTCGCCATCGGGTTCGAAATCCGCGGGCAGATCAACTCCATCGCCACGCTGACCTTCTACATCGGGGTGTTCGGGATCATGGCGCTGGCGCTGAACCTCCACTGGGGCTATACCGGCCTGTTCAACATCGGCATCGTCGGCTTCATGGCCATCGGCATCTACACGATGGCAGTCGTCTCGAAGCCGGCCGCGGAGACGGCCAGCCAGGTCGGCGGTCTCGGCGCGCCGCTGTGGGTCGGGATGCTCGCCGGCATGGTCGCAGCGGCAGTGCTTGGCCTGCTTGTCGCACTGCCCGCGCTGCGGTTGCGCGCGGACTATCTGGCGATCGTCACGATTGCCTTCAGCGAGATTGTCCGGTTTACGCTCCTCTCGCGGACCTTCCAGGAGTTCCGGATCGGCGACCGGACGATCGGCCTGGGTGGGGGATCGGGGTTGCTCCTGCCGTTCAATCCCCTGCAGTCGTTCCTGGACGTCACCCGGCTGAACGTGCTCCAGGACGCCCTGGTCGGGCTGGCGGAACCGATAATCGGCGGCAATGCCGACGCCGTCATCAACAGTTTCCTGTACGGCGTGTTGTTGCTCGTGATCGTGGCCATCTACTACGTAGTGCTGACCCGCATCGGTCGGTCGCCGTTCGGGCGCGTCCTGAAGGCGATCAGGGAGGACGAGGACGCGACGAAGGCCCTCGGGAAGGACACCAACGTCGTGAAGACGAAGGCGTTTATGCTGGGCTGTGCGCTGATGGGCCTGGGGGGCGTGCTCTGGTACATGCAATCGGGCGCGATCACGCCCAACACATTCCGTCCGCGGCTCACCTTCTTCATCTGGATCGCGCTCATCATCGGCGGGGCCGGGTCGAACACGGGGAGCGTGATGGGCGGGGCGGTCTTCGCAGCAGCCCTCTTCCAGGGGCCGCGGTATCTCCAGAACCTCGTCGAGAGCGCCGTCGAGGTCGACGCCCCGTCCAATTTCGCCGGCGCGGTCGCTCCCATCTTCGACTCGCTCTCGGTCAATCCCTTCCTGTTCTACGTCATCGACAACGTCCGGCAACTCCAGCTCGTGTTCATGGGGCTGGTCCTCATCTGGCTGATGCACAACAGGCCGTCCGGCATGCTCGGTCACCGGAAAGAGGCGGCCGCCAGCGTCTCGCTGACACGCCGCCCGGCCGGCCAGACCACTGCAGCCGACGGCGGTCGGCCGGGCGCCGGTGGGGGTGACGGCGATGAGTGATACCGAAGTCGAGACCGATCCGGAACCGTCGGCGTCGGGGGCTATGCGCGATTCGGGGGCGGTCGAAGGGGAGACTGGCCCGGAGGAACTGGCCGACGTCTCACTGCGCATCGAGAATCTCCGCAAGGAGTTCGGCGGAATCGTGGCGGTCGACGACGCGTCCTTCGCCGTCGAGTCCGGGACGATCACCGGTCTCATCGGTCCCAACGGGGCCGGGAAATCGACGACGTTCAACTGCGTGACGGGGGTCTACGAGCCGACGGCCGGGACTGTCTACTTCGAGGGCGAAGACATCACCGGCCTCGCGCCCCACGCCGTCGCAAACAAGGGGCTGGTCCGGACCTTCCAGATCGCCCGCGAACTCAGGGAGATGACGGTACTCGAGAACCTGATGCTCGCGCCGAAAGGCCAGCGCGGCGAGGCGCTGTGGCGGTCCCTGCTCCCGTTTTTCCGCAACGAGGTCGTCGAGCAGGAGACGGAGATTCTGGAACGGTGCTGGGAGACACTGGACTTTTTCGAGATCGACCACCTGGCCGACGAGTACGCCAAGAACCTCTCAGGGGGCCAGCGGAAACTCCTGGAACTCGCCCGGGCCCTGTTGACCGATCCGGAGATGCTCCTGCTCGACGAGCCCTTCGCCGGGGTCAACCCCTCGCTCGAGGAGCGACTGCTCACCCACATCCACGACCTCCAGGAGGAAGGGTACACGTTCCTGATCGTCGAACACGACATGGACCTGATCATGCAACACTGCGAGCGTATCATCGTGATGCACCAGGGGAAGGTACTCACCGAGGGGACGCCGGCAGACATCCGGTCGGACGAGGAGGTCATCGAAGCGTACCTGGGAGGTGAGGTATGAGCGACGTGGAAGCCGCGGACGGCGTCCGCGCCAAGACGACCATCGACACCTGGGAGGATAGCCTCCTGAAGGTTCGGAGCCTCGACGCAGGGTACGGCGACCTGCAGATTCTCGCGGACGTGGACGTCGACGTCCGCGAGGGCGAGTACATCACGGTCGTCGGCCCCAACGGGGCCGGGAAGTCGACGGTGATGAAGTCGGTGTTCGGGCTGACGACACACATGGACGGGCGCATCTACTTCGAGGACAGAGACATCACGGAGATGCCCCCCGAGGAGATCATCACCGTCGGCGTCGGTTACGTTCCCCAGAACGAGAACGTCTTCGGCGGGCTGACCGTCGAGGAGAACCTGGAGATGGGCGCGTACATCCTGGACGAGGTGCCCACGGAGGCGATGGAAGCCGTCTACGACCGGTTCCCGATCCTCCGGGAGCGGAAAGACCAGAAGGCGGGCAACCTCTCGGGCGGGCAACAGCAGATGGTGGCGATGGGGCGTGCGCTGATGCTCGAACCCGAACTCCTCCTGCTCGACGAACCCTCGGCCGGACTGGCGCCGGACCTCGTCGACGACATGTTCGACCGGATCGACCGCATCAACGACGACGGCACCGCCATCCTGATGGTCGAACAGAACGCCAAGGAGGCCCTCCGGCGGTGTGACCGGGGGTACGTGCTGGTCAACGGACAGAACCGCTACGAGGACGCTGGCGAGACGCTGCTCAACGACCAGAAGGTCCGCCAGGACTTCCTGGGTGGGTAGGGGAACAGTTTCCTCAGCGACTCCGGCTGACCGCCAACAACGAAAAACCGAGACTACGCGGCCAGACGCCCCGCTAGTTCACATCTGGTCGTTCCACATCTTGGCCGGCAACTCGGCAGCCTGGATCATCGGGCCGCCGACCGACGCCAGGTTCCCCGTTTCGGGCAGGAGGATGCCGACCTCGATGGTCCGGTCGCCGCTCCCGGGCATGCTGTCAGCCGAGGGGCCGGCACCCTCCGGGTTCGCACCTTCGAAGCTCTGGGTTTCCAGGGTCGGCGTCTCCTCGCTGTCGGCGCCCGCGAACTCCCAGACGGAGTAGGCTGCCGAGGCGGGGTCGCCGTTCTGGTCGAAGTTCGTCGCCGAGGAGGCGCCCTGGTAGTTGATGTTCTCGCCGGCGGCGGCCATCTCGACGCCCTCGATGAAGTTCTGCGGGCCGATCTCGGTCCCATCGGGGTTGGCGATGTTGCGCATCTGGTCGCGGATCGCCGGACCGGAGTTCTCGCCGGCGGCGGCGTTGGCCAGGATGCCGATGGCGATGGAGTCGAACGACTGGGAGGTGAACACGCCCGGTGCCTCTCCGTACTCGTCCTGGTAGGCCTGGGAGAACGCCTCCTGGTTCGGCCCACCCGCGGCCGGTGCCGTCCCGATGACGTTGGCCATGTCGTTGCCGACCTGGCCCGGGAGGGCGCCGTCGCGAAGGCCGTCCGGGACGATGATGTCTTCGCTGCCGTCGCTGGCGCTGTAGTAGTCCCGGAACAGCTGTGCGCCGTCCTCCGGATAGCCGATGACGTTGACCACGTCGGGCCCGTCGGCGAGGGCCTCCTGGATGACCGACGTGTAGGAAGACTCGCCCTGATTGAACGCCACCTGGGCCTGGACCGTGCCGCCGAATTCGCTCTCGAAGACGTTGCTGTACCGGTTCGAGAGTTGCTGGCCGTAGTCGTTGTTGACGAACAGCGTCGCGGTCGTGCTCCCGCCGAGTCGCTCGGAGGCCACCTGGGCCATCACGCGCCCCTGGAGCCTGTCGGAGGGTGCCGTCCGGAAGATGAAGTCGTTGTCGTCCAGGTTCGTCACCGACAGCGCCGTCGAGGACGGCGAACAGCCGACGACCTCGTTCGGGATGAACACCTGCTGGGAGACCGGCACGTTGACCCCCGAGGAGGCCGAGCCACAGACGAACGGGACGCCGGCGTTGACCAGGGAGTTCGCCGCCGCAGTGCCCGCGTTCGGGTCGGTCTGGGTGTCCTCGATACTCACGTTGACCTCGGGCATCCCTCCGCCGTCGGTACTCCCGCCGTCGTCGCCATCACCGCCGTCACCGCCGTCACCGCCGTCACCGCCGTCGCCGCCACAGCCGGCGAGTCCGACCATTCCTGCGGCGCCGACGGCCTTGAGTACGTCTCTCCGGTCGAGTCTGTGCACGCGCCTTCGGTTGCCAGTGTCCCGTGGCATATCTGCAATTTCATGTCTGGACACTATAAAAATAGCCTTTTTAATCACTGCCTAGGTGCCCACCACCAGCTTTTTCGGACTGTGAGCAAAGGTCGGCTGGGTAACCAGGCAACACCGGGGTAACATGGCCGCATAAATAACCCGCCCCCCCTATTCGAAAGTGTGCACAGACGGACGTTTCTGGCCGCTCTCGGTGCGACCGCCCCCCTCTCCGGCTGTCTCTCGGGGACCGAGGAGGCGACACCGACAGCGGACACCGGGAGGACCCCGTCGGGGACACCCGGCCCCGCTGCTGGCGCGGAACCGACGCCGGGAACGCCCGCGAACAGCGCGTCCGCCGAGGGCACGTCCAACGAGGCCGAGAACACGGCCAACGTGACCGATCTGGGATCGTTCGGCGTGCCGACGACGATCTGTGAGGAGGAGATCCGGCCGGATCCCGGCATCTACGCGATCATCGAGCCGGCCTTCGCCGATGACTGGTCGACCCACGACGTGGACAGCACGTACTGGTACGACGCACAATCGGAGGGACTCGCGGACGAACAGACCGTCATCGGGCTGACGACCGGAGACGGTGCGAGGGCCTACCCCCTGACGGTCCTCAATATCCACGAGGTGATCAACGACACGGTCGAGGTGCCCGTCCTCGTCACGTTCTGTCCGCTCTGCCGGAGCGGGATGGTCGCGGACCGCCGCCTCGGAGGCGACCCGACGGAGTTTGCCGTCTCCGGGTTGCTCTGGCAGCCCGAACGCATCCAGAGCGTGGCCAGCGAGCAGCGCAACCGGACCTTCGGCGCGTCGGCCACTGGCGGCGAGGAGACGTCAGTCCGGCACAGCGGCAATCTCGTCATGTACGACGCGGCGACGGGGACCTACTGGAGTCAGATACTCGCAAAGGGCATCTGCGGCCCGGAGGCCGGCACTGAACTCGATATCGTCCCCTCTGCGGTGGCAAGCTGGGGCGAGTGGCGCGACCGCCACCCCGGAACCGAGGTGTTGCTGCCGCCACCACACTCCGCGACGGTCACACCTGGGACGGTTCTGGGCGCTGCCGGGGAGACGACCGACCAGTCCGAGTGAGCGGAAGTGTGGGGCCAGCCCAGTCCCGCCCGGCTCGGCCCGACCCGGATCAGCCCAGCCGTTCGGCGTCGATATCGACACCGGGTGGCGTCACCACCAGGAATCCCCGGAAGTGCATCAGTTCGCCACCGCCCTCCCTGATGTCGCGGGCGAATCCCGCGGCGAGTTCGTTCAGATCTCCCTCGATGTTGAGGACGAGGACAGCCCCGGACTCCACCGCCGCGATCCAGTCCGCGGGCGACGTGGTTCCGTCCAGTACCCCGAGGACGACCCGTCTCGAGCCGCCACTGCCCTCGCCCTCGGCGCCTCTCTCGTCGAGCTGGTCCTCGACGGATTGCAGGTCGAGCCCGTCGAAATCGGTCATACTACCATCAAGAACACCGTGGGCAAAAATCCCCCGGCGACGTGTGCGCACGAATCGAACGTCTCTGCGACGGTTTCGACTGCCAATTGCTGCGAGGCACTCGACTATTCACGCTGGTTCGAATACCCACGCTGTGACCGCCTGCAACGCAGTCAATACCGTTTTATTCCCGGGCAGTGACCACCGACTACTGTGAAAGGAGAGGAGTGGTATCAGGCCGACGAAATCGCGGAGACCTACGAGGACAAGCGCTTCTCGCGGGGCGGGCGGTTGATCGACGACCGCGAGAAGAAGGCCGTCCTCGACGCGCTCGGCCCTGTCCAGGGGCGGGACATCCTCGAGATCGCCTGCGGGACCGGGCGCTTTACGGTGATGCTCGCCGAGCGCGGGGCCGAGGCGGTGGGACTGGACATCTCCGCGGCGATGCTCGGCCAGGGTCGGGAGAAAGTTCGGACTGCGGACGTCTCGGGCAGGCTGGCGTTCATGCGGGGCGACGCCGGCCGGTTGCCGTTCCCCGACGACCACTTCGACGCGGTGTTCGCGATGCGGTTTTTCCACCTGGCCGATAC
>JAHENO010000036.1 GCA_018609945.1 Haloarculaceae archaeon
AAGGCGTCGCCGACACGGGTCAGTCCCGGTTCGGCACTGACCGCCGAGAGGACGAACAGGTTCTTTGGGTCGGCCGACCCGCTCAGTACCTCCTCCAGGACGGCACACATCGTCGAGCCGGTGGCGAGCATCGGGTCCGCGACGATGACCGTATCCTCCGGGCGAATCTCCGGGAGCTTGACGTACTGTACCTCGATGGGGAACTGCCCGTCCTCGTCCATGCCGGCCTCCTCGTTGCGGCTGGCGGAGATGACTCCCTGCTGGGCGCGGGGAAACGCCTTCAGGAGCCCCTCGACGAACGGCGTCGCCGCGCGCAGGACGTTGATGATGACGACGTTGTCCATGTCCTCGATGCGCGTTCCCGTCGTCTCGGTCAGGGGTGTCCGGACTTGGACCGTCTCGGTGTCGAGGCGTCCGTCGATGAGTTCGTACCCGCAGATGCGTCCCAGCTTGACCAGTCCCTTCCGGAAGGCGACCTGTTCTGTGTCGACGCTGCGCAGGTCTGTCAGCGTCTGCTGTGCGAGCGCGTGCGTGACGACGGAGGCGTGTTCGTGGTCCTCGATGGTCATAGACGGGTGGATGGCCGGCCCCGATTTATACTCCCGGGATATCGCCCGAGATTACACACCCGGCACACCGAACGCACCGATTCCCAGCCCGAACAGGGTGTTCACGACCGCGAGAATGACGAGCGCGGCGACCCACGCGATCAGGCCGACGACGGCGGCTTTCACCCAGCCGCCGGCATACCGCCACTTGATGACCCAGACCCACGCGACCAGCGCGAGCACCGGCCCGACGAGCGGAATCCAGGCCGTGAGTGCCCACGCGATGGCACCGAAGAGTGCGGTCACGACGGCGCGGCCGTAGTCGTCCACGCCGACGACCAGCCGCGCGCTGGCGTAGATTGCGAGCCCACCGACCAGCAGTGCGACGACGAACGCGACGACCGAACCGACGAACGGGACTGCCATGGGATCACTCGGCGCCCGATGGGTGTAAGCCTGCTGGCTCCGCCGGTCCGGTCGGGGGTGCCAGGCGGCGGAGACAAAGCTTATTCGGGTCCGGTCATTACCCCTTCCAAGAATGCCGTCCGGCACCGCTCTCGGGACCGGACGCGACTCATACGACTATGGTTGACATGGAGGAGAGTGTCTCCGGATTCAAGACACGCGGCGACTGGGTAGACGTCGTCGAGCACGGCGAGCGCATCACGCGGGCGCTCCGGGAACTCGCCGGCGAGGACGTCGACATCGACGGGGACGCCCTCGCGGAGTTCGACGAGTGGCGGCCGAAGACTCACGAACGCCTCGAGGACGACGTCAACGAGAAGACCGCCAAACAGGCCAGCGTCGAGGAGGGCAAGGGCGAACAGGAGGGCAAGGACCCGGACGAGGACCTCCAGACGGCGGGCGAGAAACTCGCCGAGTCCTACGAGAACCTGGACGACCCCGACGAAGCTGTCGGCAAATGGGGCGAGAGCCTCGACTACGTCGCCCGCGCGGCCGACTCGGCCGGCCGGAAGGCCATCCGCGCCGTCGAGGACACCGTCTACCGCAACGTGATGACACAGATCGCCCCCTACTACTTCGACAACGAACTCGTCAGCGCCAACCTCCAGCGCGTGGGCCGCGGGGAGGGACCGGACTACGTCTTCGAGGTCAACGTCAACGACGACGACCTGAAGATGCGCGTCTCCAACCGGCTGGCGGACTTCGAGAGCGAGGTCGATCGGTGGCACGTCGACACCGAGAAGGAGACCGACACCGTCGAGGCCGCCGAGGGCGTCGAGGCACCCGACACCGAGGAGCGGGCCGACTCCAAGACGAACTGACACCTATCTCAATCCCTTTCACGCTGGCGCGAGTTGTGCCGGTATGGCACTCGATCACGACCGCGTCGAGACGATCACAGTCGACTCCTACGGCACGCTCGTCGACCCGAGTGCGGCCCAGAAACGCCTCGAAGCGCGCGTCGACGACCCGGAGCCGGTGTCGAACCTCTGGCGGATGCAGTCGATCGCCTACACGATGATCGCCAACCACATCGACGCCTACCAGCCGTTCTACGAGATGAACCGCGACGCGCTGCAGTACGCCCTGGACGCCAACGGCGTCGACCTGCCCGCCGAGGAACGCGACGAGATTCTCGCAGTCTACCACGAACTCGACGTCTTCGACGACGTCCGCGACGGCATCGAACGCATCCGCGACGGGGGATACCCGGTGTACGTGCTCTCGAACGGCAACCCGGAGATGCTCTCCTCGATGGTCGAACACGCCGACATCGGCGATCTGATCGAGGGCACCATCAGCGCCCACGAGATCGAGACGTTCAAACCCCACACCTCGCTGTACGAGCACGCCGCCGACCGGACGGACACGCCGATCGAGAACGTGCTCCACGTCGCCGGCCCGGCGTTCGACATCCAGGGCGCGATCCACGCCGGGATGCAGGGGGCCTGGATCGACCGCTACGACAACCCCTGGGGCCGCTTCGACGGCGAGCCCGACGTCACTATCGAGACATTCCACGACCTCGCCGCGGAACTCGGGGTCTGATAATGACTGCTGTAGCTATTTTCCAGGTCGACCGCACGATGTCGGGCGGTCGATCCGGTACTGAACTACAGCAGTCATTATGAGCCGCGCCGCTACCGGCCGACGGCGTGACGGGCTGGCACCGGTGACCGAAACGACGTGTTACCTGGCCGGTCCCGTCACGTATATTACCGGGCCGTGGGTTGTCATTGCCATCAGGTGACGCACGATGGGAACGCTAGCCGTGACCGGCGGGCGCGTACTCTTGCCGGACATGTCCATCACGGAGGCAGACGTACTGACCGACGGCGACGGCGCGATAGCGGCCGTCACGCCGCGCGAAGACGGCCCCGCACGCGACGGAGCCGACGAACTCGACGCCGACGGTGGACTGGTCGTGCCGGGGCTCGTCAACGCCCACACGCACGTCCCGATGACGCTGATGCGCGGCAGCGCCGACGACAAACCCCTCGACGCCTGGCTCCAGGAGGACATCTGGCCCGTCGAGGCCGAACTCCAGGCCGGTGACGTCGCCGCCGGCGCTCGCCTCGGCGTCGCCGAGATGATACGAACCGGGACGACTGCCTTCGGCGACATGTACTTCTTCATGCCGGAGGTCGCCGACGTCGTCGCGGAGGCTGGCGTCAGGGCGCGGCTCTGCCGGGGTTGTCTCTCCGTCGGGAAAGACGACGCGGAAGCCCGCGAGGACTTCGAGGCCGGACTGTCGTTCGCCCGCGAGTACGACGGCCGTGCGGACGGCCGCGTGCGCACGATGTTCGGACCCCACAGCCTCACGACCGTCGCGGAACGGTACTTCCGGGAGTACCTCCCGGAGGCCCACGACGACGGCATCCCGGTCCACGTGCACGCGAACGAAACCGAGGGCGAAGTCGACCCGATCCTCGACGAGCACGGCCAGCGCCCCCTCGTCTGGGCCGACGATTTCGACCTGCTCGGGCCGGACACCTACGTGGCCCACGGCGTGCACGTCGACGAACACGAGATCGGTCTGCTGGCCGAGCGCGGGACGGCAGTCGCCCACTGCCCGGCAGCGAACATGAAACTGGCGAGCGGGATGGCACCGGTCCAGGCGATGCTCGACGCCGGCGTCACCGTCGGTCTGGGCACGGACGGCCCCGCCTCGAACAACGGCCTCGACATGTTCGAGGAGATGCGCGACGCGGCGATGGTCGGCAAACTCGCCGCTGACGACGCGAGCGCCGTCGACGCCCCCACGGCAGTCGAACTCGCGACGACGGGCAGTGCGGCCGCACTCGGGTTCGCGAGCGGCCGCATCGAGGCCGGCGCGAACGCCGACCTCGCGGTCCTCGACCTGGACGCCCCGCACCTGTCGCCGCCCCACGACCTCGTGAGTCACCTCGTCTACGCGGCCAAGGGCAGCGACGTCCGGCACACGGTCTGTGACGGGCAGGTCCTGATGCGCGACCGCGAGTTGCTGACCATCGACGAGACGGCCGCCCGCGAGGAGGCCACCGAACGCGCCGAGAACCTCTTCGCACGGGCCGGCTGAGGCCGGCCGAAAATTGCGGTATCGAGAAACACAAATTAAACGACGAGGCGACTTTCTAAACCAAATAAACAGTTCTGAGAGAGTTTCGCTGACGGAGAGAAGACGGTGAACTGATTGAACGGGAAAGGGTGTTTATGCGGGTGTCGGCCCGGGTTCTCGAACATGACGCGCACGAAACTGAAGCTGTTCGCCCTGTACGCGACGGTTGCGCTGGTGTTCACGGCCGTCGGGCCAGGGATCGGCACCGTGGCAGCAGCGGACGCCGGCAATGCTCCGGGCAACGCTCCCCTCGAGGTCGCGATCAATCAGGCCGACGACGGGGACGTCACTGTCCAGGTGACGAAAAACGAGACGGGTGTCGAGGACGCCAGCGTCGGTGTCGACGCAAACGACAGTTACGCTGGTGAAGGTGACTACGTAACCGACGAGGAGGGAACCGTCGATCTGCCGGTTCCCGAGGAGGACGTCACGGTCAACGTGACCGCCGAGGCTGACGGCCAGACCGCCAACGCGACTGCTGAGCTGCGGGGAGTCGACGAATTCGTGAACGAGAGCGATCCGTTCGGTCAGTTCGTCTCGACGTTCGCGAGTTCGCTGGGACAGTCTGACGTCAACATCATCGGCCCGTTCGTCGCGTCGTTCGCGGTGTCGAACAACCCCGGCAATGCACCGACGTTTGCCGGCCCACCTGCCTTCTTGACCGGTGAAGACGGTGCCGACGATCGCGGCCCGCCGGGGGACGCCGGTCCGCCTGATGACGCTGGCCCGTCTGAGGACGACGAAGACGGTGCCGAGAGCGAGGAAGACGATGAGGAGAGTGAGGACGACAACGAGCGCGGTCCGCCCGAGGACGCTGGACCGCCTGAAGACGCCGGTCCGCCCGAGGACACCGGTCCGCAGGATGCGGAAGACGAAGAGGACGAAGAGGACGAGGAAGACGAAGAGGACGAGGAAGACGAAGAGGAAGAGGTTGAGGAAGACGCGGAAGACGCGGAAGACGCGGAAGACGACAGAGCAAGCGGCAATGGGAACGGCAATGGCAACGGGAACAACGGCAATGGCAACGGCAACGGACCGCCGAACTGAGTGGTAGGCGCGACGCTTCGGTATCGTTTTCCGGGCCCTCCCCCTCTTGAGGAACATGACTGCGCCCATCAGCGAGCAACTCGCGGACCCCGCTGACGCCCGAGAGGAGGGACGACGCAAGATCGAGTGGGCACGCCAGCACATGCCCATTCTCGCGGCGTTGCGCGAACGTTTCGAGGCCGAGCAGCCCTTCGCCGGCGAGCGGATCGGGATGGCGATGCACGTCGAGGCCAAGACGGCGGTGCTTGCCGAGACCCTCGCGGCCGGCGGCGCCGAGGTTGCCATCACCGGCTGTAATCCTCTCTCGACACACGACGACGTGAGCGCCGCCCTCGACGCGGTCGACGGCGTGACCTCATACGCCCGCCGGGGCGTCGACGGCGACGCGTACTACGACGCCATGGAGGCCGTCATCACCCACGAACCCACGGTGACCGTCGACGACGGCGGCGATCTCGTCTTCGCCATCCACGAGGACCACCCCGACCTCATCGATGGCATCGTCGGCGGCTGTGAGGAGACCACCACCGGCGTCCACCGGCTGCGGGCGATGGCCGAGGACGGCGCCCTCGAGTATCCGATGTTCGCCGTCAACGACACGCCGATGAAGCGACTGTTCGACAACGTTCACGGTACCGGCGAGTCCGCGCTGTCGAGCATCGCGATGACGACCAACCTCTCGTGGGCAGGCAAGACGGTCGTCGTCGCCGGGTTCGGCCACTGCGGGAAGGGCGTCGCCCGGAAAGCCAGCGGACAGAACGCCGACGTCGTCGTCACCGAGGTCGATCCCCGGCGGGCGCTTGCGGCCCACATGGAGGGCTACGACGTGATGCCAATGGCCGAGGCCGCCCCCGAGGGCGACGTGTTCGTCACGACGACCGGCAACAGGGACGTCATCGTCCGCGAGCACTTCGAGCGGATGGCCGACGGCGTCGTGCTCGCCAACGCCGGCCACTTCGACGTCGAGATCGACCTCGACGCGCTCGGGGAGCTCGCGGTGGATACCTACGAAGCCCGGGACGGCATGCAGGCCTACGAGATGCCCGACGGTCGCCGGCTGCACGTCCTCGCCGAGGGGCGCCTCGTGAATCTCGCGACGCCCATCTCGCTCGGCCACCCCATCGAAGTGATGGACCAGAGTTTCGGCGTCCAGGCGGTCTGTGTCCGCGAACTCGTCGAACGCGGCGCGGAGTACGACGCGGGCGTCCACGACGTCCC
>JAHENO010000037.1 GCA_018609945.1 Haloarculaceae archaeon
CACTCGACGGGGCGGTCTACGAGGAGGACGCCTGGCAGCTCGAATTCGACGACATCGACAAGAATCTCGTCTTTCTGCGCGCGGACGGCACCTCGCTGTACACGACACGTGACCTCGCCCACCACGAGTGGAAGTTCGAGCACTTCGACCGGGCGGTGACCGTCCTCGGCGAGGACCACAAACTCCAGGCCGACCAGCTGGACGCGGCGCTTTCGATGCTCGGTCACGACACCGACAGGCTCGAATCGATCCACTACTCCTGGGTGACACTCCCCGACGGCGGGATGAGTACCCGCGAGGGGACCGGCATCGACCTCGACGACCTGCTGGACGAGGCGATCGATCGGGCACGCGAGGAGGTCGAGACGCGCCTCGGCGACCGGATCCGCGACGACGACCTCGACGAGGCCGATATCGAGCGCATCGCTCACCAGGTCGGTATCGGAGCGGTCCGGTACGACATCGTGGCCAAACAGCCCTCGAAGGGCATCACCTTCGAGTGGGAGGACGCGCTTGACTTCGAGGCCCAGAGCGCCCCCTACGTTCAGTACGCCCACGCCCGGGCGTGTGGCATCCTCGCTGAGGCCCGCGCGGCCGGCCACGAGATTCCGACCGACGTCGACCCCGCTACCCTGGAGGCCCCCGAGGCACGGGACCTGATTCGGACGGTCGCGACGTTCCCCGCGGCTATCGAGGAGGCCGCCGACGAACTCCGCCCCCACGTCGTCGCGACCTACACGCGGCAGTTCGCGGAGGCGTTCAACGCATTCTACAGGGAGTGTCGGGTCCTCGACGCGCCAGCCGAAACCCGGGCGTCGCGGCTGGCTGTCGTCGTCGCCGCGCGGAACACGGTGGCGAACGCGCTGGACGCGCTCGGCATCGAGGCACCGGAGTCGATGTAGATCGCACGGCAGGGCTGGAAGGGCCCGACGGGACAGTCACTCCGTCAGGTCGGCCTCGGTCAGCGCCTCGTTGAGGTCAGCCCGCACGCGCTCACCGAGATTCCGATCCCGCGCCGTCGTCACGACGCGGTTCTCCTGGACGCTGGACCCATCGCGCACCAGCAGGCGGACGTTCCCGTTGTCGTCGGCGCGCGTGGCTTTCGCGCGCAGGCCCGACCGCGAGCCCGACCCGCCGGCGTCGATGGGTCCCGGAATGATCTTCTTGACGTGGGGGTGTTCCGCGACGGCTTCGAGGGCCTGCCAGCCCTGCCGACCGCCGATGAGCGTCGAATGAGAGCCGCCCAGTTTCTCCGCTGCCGTGGCCTCGACGACCTCGAGCGGGGACTCTCCGCGACCCTCGAGGACCTGCTCGACGGGGTCCTCGGCATCCACGCGGTAGAAATCGTGGCGGAGCTGTGCCCGGACCGCCCGGAGGACGGGGCGCTCGCCCGTCGCGTACACCTCCTCCGGACGTTTGCGGCGGACCTCGTCTGCGATCTTCCCCGCGTAGTTGCGCAGTTGTGCGACGGTGCGCTCGCTGTCGTCCGGTTCGGGGGTCGTGGTGACGATCCGCTGTCCCCTGACCGTCTCGTCGTCCAGGGTCGTCACAGTCGCACGCTGGCTGCCGAGTTCCAGCACCACCGTGTCGGCGTTTGCCGTCCGACAGACCAGGCAGTAATCACCCGGCCTGTCGAGGGGCGAGGCACACTGCCGACACTCCATACCGGACCTAGCCGGGATTCGGGGATAAACGACGCGTTTCATAATGACTGCTGTAGCTATGTTCCAGGTCGACCGCACGACTCCGGGCGGTCGATCCGGTACTGAACGACAGCAGTCAGTATCAGAGACTCCCCGGGTCGCTCTTCAGGTACTCGCGCAGCAGGACCGTCGCGTACGAGCCACGAGGCAACGCGAACGAGAACGTGAGGGGGGCCCGCGAGACACGAAGGTCGGTCCTGACGAGGATCGCACGCCGGGTTCCCTCGGAGTGGAACTCCCCCGGACGGTCGAAGTCGGCCGGCTCGACCCCGACGTCATCGAGAACCTGGCGCTCGATGTCGCCTGGCTCACCGTCACCGAGATCCGTCTCGGTGCCGACGAGCGGGGCGGTGACGAACGCACGCCCGCGCTCGCAGTGGCGGCGGACCGCCCGGAGGCGGCCCTCGGTGACTCGCTGGGTCCGATCCGTGTCGGGAACCGTGAGCCCGTCCGGCGCGTCGACGTCGACGAAACAGACCACGTCGCCAGCCACCGGTTCGGCGAACGGCAGTCCCCTCGAGAGTCGCTCCGAGAGGATCCGATTGAACACGTACGACTGGGCGGCGTTGACGAACAGTTGCTGGAGGTTGGTCGGCACCGCCTCGAGGGCCTGCCGGAAATCGGCTGGCCGGTCATCGCCCGCGGAGAGACGGTGCAACATCGCCCGCTCGTATCCGAGATGTCCTGGATACCGCTCCAGTGCAGCCTGCCAGTCGGGGGTCCCCGCGTCGAACTGTTCGTCGGCGAACGCGCGGGCTCGTCGCGTCCCCTCGGGTTCGTGTTCGCCGGGACAACCGACGTACGCGCGCACTGCCCCGCGCCAGTCCCCGCGCACGACCGCGAGTCCCACCTCGTGTGTCACGGGGCGGAGACTCCCGAAGCGCTGCTGGCCGAAGTAGTTGGGGACGGCGACTGTCACCGGCGCCGATCGACCTGCCGGCGAGCCAGTGTCCCCGTTCCCGTCGGGACTTCGGCCGGCGAAGGCCTGCAGATCGGCTGTGACGGCGTCGACCTTCTCCGGCCGGTCGGGGCCCCGGACCGTCACCTCGAAGGCGTTGCCCGCGAGGTCGCCGAAGAGAATCGGGCGGCCAGTCCGCCCGACTACTTCGATGTCGGCGTCAGAGAGGTCCGGGAGGTCGTCGGCGTCGATTCCGTCGACGGAGAACAGCTGTGTCGTGACGGCGCGTTTGTCCTTCGTGCCCGCCCAGGAGACGCGCTCCCTGGAGATGCCGAGTCGGTCCGACAGTGCGCCCGCGAAGTCGTTGGTGTCCCAGTCACGGAGCGTCGCCCGTATCAGCAGGTGTGGGTACGCGGCGGGGTCGGCGTCGACCGGTTGGGCCTCGAACCACTCGCGTTCGCGCACCCGGAAGTCGGCGGGCTGCTCGCGCAGGCTGCCGCCGACGCCAGGGGCGTCGCTGACGTAGTAGCCGATGCCGACCGCGCGCTCTCTTGGGTGGGACTCGCGCATCCGGATACACGGGGTTCGTCGGCTGGCCGATAAAGTGTCCGGGTTCGTCTCCCGGCGGTGGCCTACAGCAATTCCTCGGCGTCGTCGTACTCCTCGATATCGACGCCGTCCTCGGTGACGGTCGCCAGGACCAGCCCGTTACCGGACCCGGTGTCGCGCTCGGTGGCCGCGTGGACTGCGCGGGCCGCCAGCGTCTCTGCCTCCCCGATGGAGATGGCGGGGTCGTACTCACCTTCGAGGGTTCCGTGGGCCAATTGCATGCCACTGCCGGTGACAGTGTAGTCGTCGGCCATCACGCCGCCGGCGGGGTCGATGCTGTAGACGTGCGAGCCCTCGTCGTCGACACCACCGAGGATGGGATTGATGGCGAAGAAGGGACCGCCACGCGCGAAGTTGCCCGCGAGCGTCGCCAGCGCGTCGATGGAGAGTGGCTCGTCCCGTCGTTTCTCGGTCAGACTCGCCTCGGCACGCAGCGACCGGACGAACGACTGGGCCCCGCCGACCGACCCGACGAGCGTCAGCACCGCGGTCGGGTGGATCTGCTCGACTTTCACGACGTTTTTGTTCGAGACGAACCGGCCACCGAGGCTGGCCCGGCGGTCGGTGCCCACGACCACGCCGTCCTCGGTCGTGATGCCGACGGTCGTGGTGCCGGTCTTCGCGACCGAATCCGCGTCGGGGGCCGTCTGGTCGTCCGTCTCCCGGAACGACGCCAGTTCCGGCTCGTAGGGGTCGCGACTCGTCCGCCCCCCTGGGATGTCAGTCATGCCTCGTCACCCCCGATATCGGTCTCCTCGAGGTGGGCCGCAATCTCATCCGCAGGGAGCGTCCGGAACTGCTCGGATTCGGTGTCGACCGTCGCGACCTCGACGCTGTCGGCGTCGATACCGTTCTGTACCTGTCCCAGCGCGCCCAGCGCGAGCGTGACCCCGCCCGCGAGGTCCATCTCCGGGTCGTACTCCGCTTCGAGGAACGACCGGATCTCGTCGCTGCCACCGCCGACCGCGGTTGCCTGCCACTCGTAGGGCGTTCCCGAGGGATCAGTCTCGAAGAGGCGGGGCTCGCCGTTCTCGATGCCGCCCACCAGGAGCGCCACCCCGAAGGGGCGGGCGCCGCCAGTCTGCGTGTACTGCTGGACGTGGTCGGTCAGCGTCTTCGTCAGCGCTTCGACGCCGACGGGCTGGCCGTACCGGAGGTGCTCGACCTGTGCCTCCTGGCGGGCGATGTCAACGAGTTTGCGGGCGTCCGCGACGTGGCCCGCGCTCCCGACGCCGATGTGGTCGTCGACGGCGTGTATCTTCTCGATGCTCTCCCGTTCGATCAGCGGCGAGCGCGTCTGCCTGTTCGCTGCCAGCACCACGCCGTCGGCCGTCCTGACGCCGACGCTCGCGCTGCCGCGCTCGACGGCCTCCCGGGCGTACTCCACCTGGTAGAGCCGCCCGTCCGGCGAGAAGATGGTGATACCTCGGTCGTATGCCTGCTGTTGGTTGTCCTGCATGGGGGTCTGTGTCTTCGCTGTCGATTGTCGCCTTACTCACCTCTGGTAAGGGATTATAGTATATAAATATTCTGGAGCTTGCTAGCAGCGGTCACGACCGGTCAGTACAGTGGGAGATCGCCAGTGACGCTGTCGACGCGGTCGTCCTCGGCGGGGCCGACCGCGAGTGTGGTGACCGTGCCGGGGTCGAGTTGCGTGTGGCCGGCGTCGCGGACGACAGCGTGTGGGAGACCCTCGATTTCGGCCCTGTCGGCGAGTTCGAACAGTCGAGACTCGCCGTCGACACGGAGGACGACCTTCTTCTGGCCGTCCCCTTTCCAGGCCGATCGCGTCCGGTCGTCCGCGTCCTCGTAGGCCATCAGGGAGGCATGTGCGACCTGCGCGGCCAGTTTTCCCTCGCCCATCCCCAGGTCAGCGCGGGCGACGATCGCCTGCTTCATGGGTGACCCTCGGCGGGCCGGACACAAATCACTGCCCATCGCTGGGCTCGTCCCGCGAAGACAGATACAAACGATCGCACGTCAGACGGGAACAGTATGCCCTCCAGCCGTGTGTTCGTGACACTCCTGCGGTTACTGGTGTTCCCAGAGTTGTTCTTCGACGATCGGACACCGCGACTGGGTGTTGTCGGGCGGGTGGTGGCCGCCGTTGCGTTCCTGCAGGGGGCCCTCACTGTCGGCCTCACCGGGCTGGTCGCCCTTCGCTTGGCAATGGTCTCCGATACTACCGACCTGGCTGGTGCGTTCGACCTCGTGGGGACTGCAACGCTCGGTGACGCAGTCGTCGTGGCCCTGCTCGTGGTCGTGAACTGGCTGGTGGTCGGTCTCTTGCTCCACGTCGTCGCCTGGCTCTTCGACTCGGACGGGTCAGTCCGGGAGACGCTGTACGTCGTGGGCTGGTCGTCCCCCGTGGCGGTGCTCTCGCCGTTGGTTGCTGGGGTCGTAGTCGCCCTCTCGCGTCCCGAATCCCAGCCCTGGGATGGTGCAGGCGACCAGCTCGGCGTCCTCGTTGGCAACGCCGTCGGGGTCGGGCTCCTCGTGGCGATAGTCGTGCTATGCTGGCAAGGGTACATCTGGATCGCTGGACTGGAAGCGACACACGGGATTAGCCGGGAGACGGCGTCGAAGGCGTCAGTCGTGACGGTCGTTCTCGTGGGGCTGCTCGGATTGCTCGTCGTCGCGTCCTGAGTACCACTGCCAGTGCAACCGGGGATTTTACCACGACTGGCCGGCTCCTACCGGTATGATACTCTCGGACGCGGACATCGCCCGGCGACTCGAGGAGGGCGATCTGGCCATCGAACCCCTCGACGACCCGGAGTTACAGATCCAGCCAGCCAGCGTCGACCTCCGCCTGGGCCGGTCGTTTCTGGAGTTCCAGCACGCCAACATCGCCTGCATCCATCCGGAGAGCGAACAGGAGACCGAGGAGTACGTCGAAGAGACCACCGTCCCCAGGGACGGCGAGTACGTTCTACACCCGGGCGATTTCGTCCTCGGGACAACCCGCGAGCGCGTCGAGATACCGGCGGACCTCATCGCGCACGTCGAAGGTCGGTCCTCGCTGGGCCGGCTCGCGGTCGTGGTCCACGCGACAGCCGGCCTGTGCGATCCCGGGTACCGCGGCCAGATCACGCTCGAACTCTCGAATCTCGGTCGCGCGCCCGTCGCACTCACACCGGGGATGCGCATCTCGCAGTTGACCTTTACCGAACTGTCCTCGCCCGCCGAACGGCCCTACGGAGCAGATCGTGGGTCGAAGTACCAGGACCAGTCGGGTCCCCAGGCGTCGAAAATAGAGGGGGACAGAGAGTTCGGGGGTGACCAGTAACGCCATGAAGTTCGTCGAAGAGATCGTCGTCGAGGAGTTCCTGCCGACCTTCAGATCGTTGCTGGCCGAGGCACTCCGCGAGCGGGGGCTCACCCAGAACGAGGTGGCGGACCTGCTCGGAATCAGCCAGAGTGCCGTCTCGAAGTACGTCCACGGCGAAGTCGAGCGCAACGACCGCCTGCTCGAGAGCGATAGCATCCGGGAACTGGTCGACCGCCTGGCCGACGGGCTCGCGGAGGGACGCGTCTCGCCGGTCGAGGCACTCATCGAGACGGAGGTACTCGTCCGCGAACTGGAACAGGGCGGCGCTATCGCCGACCTCCACGCAGAGGCTGTCCCCGACCTCGCGGCCTACGAGGACGCCTTCTCGGTCCACGACCCGGACAGCCGCCTGCGGGCGGCCGGTCGAGTCAGAGCGTCCGTGCGCCGGGGACTACGGATCGTCGAGAACACCGAGGGCTTTGCCGGGCTGATCCCGGCGGTCGGCTCGAATCTCGTCGAGGCCCTCTCCGACGCCGAGACCATCGAGGACGTGGCGGGCGTGCCTGGCCGCATCCTCGCGGTGCGCGGGCGGCCCACCATCCCCGGCGAACCCGAGTTCGGCGTGAGCCAGCACGTCGCGACCGTCCTGCTGACTGCCAGGGCGGCCGGCAGCGACGCTCGCGGAGCCTTGAATCTCCGGTACGACCCGGATACGGTCGCCGCTCTCGAGTCGGCCGGCCTTGTAGCCGTCGAGTTCGACCCCAGGACTGATCTCGAGGAGGCGCTGCCCGCCGCGCTCGCGGAGGCCCCGGACGCCGAGGTGCTCTACCAGACCGGGGCGATGGGCATCGAACCCATCGTGTACGTGCTGGGCCCCGACGCGCCGACGGTCGCCGAACGGGTCCGCGCCGTCGCCCATGGGTAGCCGGTCGTTCTACGGGCGGTGGGCCGGCCTCTACGACGCGCTGGCCGGGCTGCCCGGCGTGTGCTCCTGGCGCGAGCAGGCGGCCGACGCGCTCTCGCCCTCGGCCGGGGACACCGTCGTCGAGATGGGCTGTGGCACCGGCGCGAACGTCCCGTCTCTGCGCCAGGGTGTCGGTGCGGAGGGACGGGTAGTGGGCGTCGACGTGACCCGCGAAATGGTCGAGCGGGCCCGGCGCCACGACGACCGGGCGGGACACAACGTTCACTACCTCCAGGGCGACGCAGCGCGCCCGCCGGTCGCGAGCGCGGACGCACTCCTGGCGACGTTCGTCGTCGGCATCTTCGACGAACCGGGAGCGGTCGTCCGGCGGTGGTGTGACCTCGTCGGACCGGGAGGACGCCTGGCGCTGATGAACTTCCAGCGGAGCGACCGGTGGCTCGCCGGCCCGGTGAACCTCGCGTTCGAGGCGTTCGTCCGGGTCTCGGCGCCCGGGGGCCGTCTCTCGCGTTCCTCGCAGGCGGCCGCCTTCGAGCGGCGCGTCGACGCGGGGCGTCAGGCGCTCCGCGAACGGACCGAAGACACGCGCTTCGAGACGTTCGCCGGGGGATACGTCGGATTGCTCTCCGGGCGCGTGGTCTGAACGGCGCCCTCGAATCCTCGGCTCGCGAGAGAGACCACCGGTGGACCTGCCCCGGGGCTTATTGTCCGTCCCCACAATCGCCTCCTTGTATGATCGTTCTGCACGCTGCCGTTCCGATAGCGGCCGAGCACCGCGAGGACGCTCTGGAAACAATCGAAGACCTGGTCGAAGACTCCCGCGCCGAGGAGGGGATGATCGACTACCGCGCGACGACGGACGTCGAGGACCCCAACACGGTCCGCTTTTTCGAGCAGTACGAGGACGAGGCGGCAATGCAGTCACACCTGGAGACCGACCACTACCTGGAGTTCGCGAGAGCGCTGCCCGACTGGCTGGCCGGCGAGCCGGAGGTTCTGAAATTCGAGGTGAGCGAGGCGACCGAACTCGACCTGTAATCCCGATTCCGGTATGCCCGAACTCAGAGACATCTCGACCGAGGACGCGCCCGCCGTGACGGAACTCTACAGCCACTACGAGTGGTGGGCCGACCGGACAGTCGAGGACGTTCGCAGGGCCCTCTCCGAGACGGAAGTTGCCGTCGGACTCGAAGATCGCGGAGAACTCGTGGCCAGCGCGCGCGTGCTGACGGACTACACCTACTACGCGAAGGTGTTCGACGTGATCGTCGCCGCCGACCGCCGCGGTGACGGCCTCGGCCGCCGACTCATGGAAGGCGTCGTCACTCACGGAGACCTCCAAGACGTCGACGGCCTCTCACTGCTCTGCCGGCGCGGACTGGTCCCGTACTACGAGTCGGTCGGGTTCGAACTGTTCGACTGGGGACTCGAATTCCCGGAGGGCGGGACCGAGGAACTCGTCCGGATGACCTACGAACCGTGAACGGTCCGTCCGTTCAGTCTATGCCCGGTACAGTTCGGCGTGGTCGGCGCAGAATTCAGGCTCGCGCAGCTGCGCCTCGACCACGCCCGGCTGGCGGTGTGGATTGGCGAGGCGGCAGTGCTCGTCGTCACAGAAGGCCTCGCCCGTCGCGATGTAGTGGCAGGCACTCAGGACGTACCCTTTGAGGACCTCCGTGGTGCGTGGGTCGTCGACGACGAGGAACTCGCCCTCGACTTCGTTCTCTAGCACCTCCCGTGGTGGCGCGTCCCCCGAGACCAGCGCGTGTTTCTGTTTTTCTTTGTAGTACTGCTCGGGCTTTGCTGGTGCCTCGTAGAGGCCGGGCACCGAGACGAGCGCAGGCTGGCCCAGGACGCAGACGCGCTTGTGCCAGCGGCCGTCGTGGTCGCCCCAGGTGCCGAGCACCCGGTCAAGCAACGGGACGTGCAGGTGGTCGAGGCTGCGCTCTCCGGCGGGGAGGCGGCGACGCAGCGCGTCCTGGACCCTCAGGCCATCGTAGATGACCCCGCCCGCGCGCTCGGGATGTTCGAGAGCGCGTTCCTCGTACCGGACGATTCCGAGCATCGTGTTGCCGGTCTCGCGGTCGTATGGGTCGAGGACGCGCGCGCTCGCGAACGCTTCGGGGAGCGAGTCGTCGGCGTACAGGGAGAGAAAGCGGTCGCGCACGTCGACCTCGCTCTCGACGCGCTCGCGAAGCCAGTCGGCGACCGCGTCGGCGTCGGCGACTGTCGTCGGTGCGCGGTACAGCGTTACCCGCTCGACCATACCGACACCAGTCGGCCACCGTAAAAACGGCTTTTGGGTCTACACTTCGCTGCCGTCGAAATCCGCGTGTCGCTTGTCGTCTCGCTCGGCGAGATGGTCCCGAACCGCGCTCCGACGGGCCATGTAGTTGCACGCCGGTGCCGGGCAACTGACGTACTGCTGTTGCTGGTCGGTTTCGCCCGCCATACGCGTGTCTACGTGTCCGTCCGCACTAACGTTTGTGGGGCGGTCCCGGGAGACTTAACCCCGCAGGCGTCCACGCTGACACAATGACGGTCCTCGCCGACGTCCACGCCGACCACGACGCGACGATGGAGGTCCGCGGCGGCCGCGAGGCGGTCGCCCACTACGGCAAGCCCGAGCGGGTGCACAGAGCGGTCAGGAACGGCGTCGGCCTCATCGAACACGTCCCCGGCGTCTTGGTCGTCACCGGCGAGGATCGGGTGGGGTTCGTCGACAACGCCGTCTCGAATCGCGTCCCGACGACCGACGGCCAGGGAGTGTACGCGCTCCTGCTAAATCCGCAGGGCCGGATCGAGACGGACATGTACGTCTACAACGCCGGCGAACGCCTGCTGGTGTTCACACCGCCCGGCGAGGCCGACCCGCTGGCCGAGGAGTGGCGAGAGAAGACGTTCATCCAGGACGTCGACATCACGGTCGCGACTGACGACTTCGGCGTCTTCGGCGTCCACGGCCCCCAGGCGACCGAGAAAGTCGCCAGCGTCTTCGTCGAGGGAACGCCCGAGGACCACCTGTCGTTCGTCCGCGGACCGATGGGCGACGCCGGCGTGACGGTGATCCGGGGCGACGCGCCGACCGGCGAGGAGGGCTACACGGTGGTCTGTGCCGCCGACGCGGCCCGCGACGTCTTCGACTCGCTGGAGAACCGCGGACTCAACGCTGCTCCCTTCGGGTACCGCACCTGGGAGATGCTGACCCTGGAGGCCGGGACGCCGCTTTTCGAGACGGAACTCGCGGGCGAGATTCCGAACGTCCTCGGCATCCGGAACGCCGTCGACTTCGAGAAGGGATGTTTCGTCGGCCAGGAGGTCGTCTCCCGCGTCGAGAACCGCGGGCGCCCGAGCAGGCGACTGGTCGGCCTGACTGTCGAGTCGGTCCCGGAGTCCGGCGCGGCGGTGTTCGCGGGCGACGAAGCCGTCGGCGAGATTACCCGGGCGGGAGACAGTCCGACCCGCGGAGAACCCGTCGCGCTCGCGCTGGTCGAGTTCGACACCGACGGAGAACTGTCGGTCAGGGTCGACGGCGGGGAGGTCGACGCAGCGCGTGTCGAGTTGCCGTTCGTCGAGGGGTCGGATCGGTCGGCGCGACTCCCCTCCTATCCGTCCTGAGTCTCGTCGGAGCAGTCAGGTGTCGTCGGAGCAGTCGGGGCAATCGCTGCCGTCTCACAGCAGGTCGGCAACCATCCCGTCGACGTACTCCTCCTCGTCCTCGTTGACGCCGTGTCCCATTCCCTCGTAGACGCGCTTCTCGACATCGGCGTTCAGTTTCTGCATGACCTCGGCAGTAACGTGGACGCGTTCGACGGGAATGTGCGGGTCGGAGTCGCTGCACCCGACGAAGTAGGGCGTCCCCGCCAGGTCGCCCTCGAACTCCGCCGGGTCGATTTCCCGGCCGATGAGGCCGCCGCTGAACGCGACCGCGCCGCCGTACCGGCGGGGGTTGCGCGCGACGTACTCGCTGGCGAGACACCCGCCCTGCGAGAAGCCCAGCACCAGCACCTTCTCCAGCGGGACGCCAGCGTCAGTCGCCGTCGCGATGGCATCCTCGACCGCCTGCAGACCCGACGTCCGGCCGGGCTCGTTCAGTTCGACGCGTTCGAGGAACGACCGGGGATACCAGGTGCCGTTGGCGGCCTGCGGGGCCAGCAACGCCACGCCCGGGCGGTGGAACGTCTCGGCCATCGTCAGGATACTCTGTGCGGTCGCACCGCGGCCGTGGACCAGCACCATCGCGGCCCCGGCGTCGGCGAGGTCCGTCCCACCCGTGACGAGCGGCTGTCCCTGGTGGGGTCCGTCGGCTGTACCGTGGCTGCTCATGGGGAAGGCGACGACGGGGAGCGCAATGAGTCTCCCGCTTCAGAATCCCACGCCGACGGCGTAGGCCCACGGTTCGGTGGCGAGTGCGAGAAACACCAGCGACGCACCCAGCAACTCGACGTTCTTCAGGAACTGGACCATCTCGTCTTGCTGCTGGTCCTCGGGGACCGCCCAGAAGTCGTGCATCGTCGGCGTCACGACGAGGAAGAAGGCGACGAGAACCCCAGCCGCCAGCGCCGGGAACGCGCCCAGCAGAATGCCGAGCCCGCCTCCCACGAGCAGGAGTCCCGAGACGACGACGCCCGCACGCGGAGCCGGGATACCCTTGTACTCCGCGTAGCCAGCCATCTCGTCTACGTTCATGAAGTGGTTCAGCCCCTGGAAAGCGAGCAGGCCGCCGAACAGCACCCGGCCGACCAGCAGGGCGATGGCCCCGAGACCCGCGTCGAGGACCATCAGACCCACACCTCCGCTATGGTTCGATCAGTTCCGAACTGTGCGACTCCTCCGTCTCCTGCGTACAGTTTCATTACGTTACTACGTTCGTTTTCGAACCTATATATACTTCATCTAACAGGTATGTAACCGCGTGTCCCGGGTGACGGCGGGTAACACCGGTGCCACTACGGCTAACAGAGTGTAACCAGGTTCGAATCTGAACCTATAAGCCACGCGAGCACGAAGGAGGGGCATGGCAATCCAGGAGACGGAGAGCGAAGTGGAGAGCGAGGAGGAGAGTGCCGACAGGGTATCCGGGGAGAAACCGTGTGCAGTCATCGACTCCCTCGAACAGATCGGGTCCAAGTGGCGGCTGATCGTCCTCAACGACCTCCAGGAGGGCGAGAAGCGGTTCAACGAACTCAAAGACTCGACTGACGCGAGTTCGCGCACTCTCTCGCGGGTGCTGGACGACCTCCAGGAGATGGGCTTCGTCGACCGGCGCATCGAGGAGGACGCCCCCGTGGCGACCTACTACTCGCTGACGCCGAAGGGGAGGTCGCTGTGTCCGGTGTTCGAGGCTATCGAGGAGTGGGCAGCGGAGTGGATGGACGTACCGGGACAGGAAAGCTGATCGAGTCGTTCTGACCGGCTCAGAGCCCGAGTATCTCACGGGCCTGCGCGGGCGAGGCCACCTCGCGGCCGAGTTCCTCCGCGAGGCGGCCGACCCGTGCGACGAGCTGGGCGTTGCTCTCGGCGAGGGTGCCCCGCTCGTAGTAGACGTTGTCCTCCAGACCGACCCGGACGTGGCCACCGAAGAGGAGCCCCATCGTCGCGAAGGGCAACTGGTGGCGGCCGAACCCGAGGGTGTTGAACACGGCGCCGTCCGGCAAGTCGTCGGTGGCGGTCAGGAAATTCCGCGGGCGGGGTCTCGTGAGCGTCCCGGGGCCGAAGATGAGCGTGGCGTAGACGGGGTCGGCCAGTCTCCGGCGGTCGAGGAGGCCGTGAACCTCGTTGCGGTGGCCGTCGTTGAACACTTCGAGTTCGGGCTTGATCCCGCGGTCGACCATCTCTGCGTGCAGCGAGTCGACGAGGGCGCGCGTGTTCTCGCTCGTCAGGTGGTCGTATCGGTTCAGCGGGCCCATGTCCAGCGAGGCCATCTCGGGAGGCGGGTCCGTCCGGAGGGGCTGGTGGCGAACCTCGTCGGGAACACCGGTCCCACCCGTCGAGTGCTGGATGACGACCTCGGGCGCGTGACGGCGGACCGCCTCGTCGATCTCTTCGAAGCGGTCCACTGCAAAGGACCGCTCCCCGTTGGGTCGCCGAGCGTGGAGGTGGACGACCGACGCGCCTGCCTCGGCCGCCTCACCCGCGGCACGACCGATCTCCTCGGGTGTCTCCGGCAGAGCCGGGTTCGCCTCCTTCCCGTGGACGCCACCGGTCAGCGCAGCAGTGACAATGACAGGGTCGCCGGCCAGGTACTCCTCGTAACTCATGTCTCCTCGTCGTGCGCGGTCCCGGCACCGTCGACGCGCTCGCGGTATATCTCGCAGTCGTCGGCGTGGGCCAGGTCGTACCGACCGTTGCAGATGTCGGCGCGCATCGGCTGGACGAACTCCCCGGTTGCGGTACAGAAGGCTCGCTCCTCGTCGAAGGCGTGGCCCCCGGCGGCCGCGCGGTAGGCCAGATAGGGACAGGCCATGGTAGCTGTTGTGTGCCGACCCTGATAACGATTCGCCGCCATTGCCTGGACGGCCCGAGCCCAGTTTGACGCCGACATCCGCCGGTACCGACCGGGCAGGCCAACAGTCAGGTAGCCAGGGTCCATACCTGGGCCAATGGCATCATACGATCGCGTCGACGCCGGCACGACCGATCGGTTCCGCTTCGCATACGACGCGCCTGTCATCCGGTGTGGCCGCCACACAGTCCGCGAACTCGGCGCGGAACTCGCCGCGGGTGGCTTCGACCGGGCGCTCGTCGTCTGCGGAGAGACCGTCGGGTCGACACAGGCGGTAATCGAGCCAGTCCGGGAGGGACTCGGCGAACGGCTTGCGGGCGTCTTCGCCGAAACCACGCCGAAAAAGCGGCTCTCGACAGCCGTCGACGGGCTGGCTGCACTCGAGGAGACCGGCGCCGACGTCATCGTGGCGGTCGGCGGCGGGAGTAGCCTCGACACCGGGAAGATCATCGGCGTTCTCGCCGCGAGGGTCGCGGCGACCGGCGACGACGGGGCCGGGCGGGCAAGCCGCGAGGACGCCATCGCCGAAGTTGGCGAGGAGTTCGAGGAGACAGGGGCCATCCGGGTACCCGACGACGGTGTCGTTCCCACGGTTGCCGTGCCGACGACACTGGCCGGCGCCGACATCTCCCAGGGGGCGGGCGTCACCGCCGGCCCCGCCGGTGGACTCGTGGGCAGCGAGACCGGCGGTGGGGTCTCGAACCCACAGCTCATGCCTGCGGCCACCGTCGTCGACCCGTCACTGCTGGAGACCACACCAGAGAGGGTTCTCGCGGCATCGGCGATGAACGGGTTCGACAAGGGCATCGAGACGCTCTATGCGGAGAACGCGACGCCGATCACGGACGCGACCGCCGCGCGTGGCCTCACCGTCTTCCAGAAGGGATTGTTCGCATTCGGCGACGGAAACCGCGACGCGTGGGTCTTCGACGCCCTCGCTCGCGGTGCCGTGCTCGTCCAGTACGGCGTATCCCGGCCCGATGGCACGACGCTCTCGCTGATCCACGCGTTCGGTCATGGACTCACCCGCACCGGCAACCTCCAGCAGGGCGCGGCTCACGCGATCATTGCCCCGCACGCGCTGGAGTTCCTCTTCGACCGGGTCCACGGTCGGCGGGACCTCCTCGCCGACGCACTGGACGCCGAGAACAGCGACGACCCCGAAAGGGCCGTCGTCGACGCGATCACGGCGGTCCGGGACAGACTGGATCTGCCCGGTCGACTCCGGGACGTGGACGGCCCGGATCGCGAGGCGTTCGCTGCGGTCGCCGAAGCGGTTCTGGCGGACCCGTTCATGGCGAACGCGCCCGGGGGACTCGCTCCGACAGTCGGCGATATCGAATCCGTGCTCGACGCGGCGTGGTAGCCACAGTCGCCTCTCGGTTGTTATCAGATAGCAGGGAAGACTCGCCGACCTGCCCCCTGGTCTGCCAGAGGTCGAATACGGAAAGATAGTGTCTCCGAGATGTCGTGATACGAATGTTTTAATACGGTCGTGACGAAGGGTGGCCCGAAGGCACAATGTCTTCAGATGGTGGGAAGCAGGTAGGGGGGACCGACCGCCCGCTCTTTGAATCGTTCGAACATATCGGATCGCCGTGGCGCCTGGTCGTCTTGGACACGCTCCACGGTGCAGAGATGCGGTTCAGCGAACTCAGAGATGCGACCGGTGCAAACCAGAGCACGCTGGCGCGGGTGTTGGACGACCTCGAGGCTGACGGCCTGGTGGAGCGCCGTATCGAGGAGGAGTCGCCCGTCGCGACCTACTACGGATTGACCGAGAAAGGGACGGCCTTGCAGCCGGCCTTGCGCTCGCTGACCGAGTGGGCCGAAGAGTGGCTCGGGTGAATCCACAGAATTTTCGGTTCGCCGGCCGTTCGGCCCCACGATGGGAGTACAGCCACCAGCGAACGACGTCGAGGAGGAGCCCGACGTCATCGAGTTCGGCATCGCTGCACTGGACGCACGCCTGGAGGAACTGGAGGTGTCCTTTCCGGCCGACGCGGACCGACTCCGGGAGGAGTACGGGTCGGTAACCGTGCCGGTCGACGCCGCGGGCACGGAGATAACGCTGGCGGACGCCCTCGACGGGACAGACCGACGTCGGTTCGACTCCGAGCAGGACCTCCTCAACGCGTTGCATCCGGTGTTCGAGGAGCGCCGGGAGAAGGCGTCCCGGAGCGTTCTCGCCCGCCTGCGCGCGCTGGTCCCGTTCTGAGCCGGTCCGACAGCGACTTCCTCCGGGTTCCGAGCCGGACTTATCGGTCCTGTGTCTCCGGGTCGTCACCGCGGCCGTCGGTGGCCGTCGATCTGGCCTGCTCGGTCCGCAACGCCTCGAGTTCCCGCACGACGCGGTCGATCTGCCTGTTGTGTTCCCGGTTTACCGAGACGATGAGGTCCGACAGGACCCCGAACATCAGCAACTGGATGCCAAGCAGTATCGACACGCCGCTGACCAGCGCCAGGACTTCGTGTGAGATACCCCGGGCGAACCATCTGAAGCCGACGAAGCCGGCCAGCAACAGGCCGGCGAGGACGGCGACCACGCCGACGCTTCCGAAGTAAAACAGCGGGTTGTTCGTCTTTGCCATCTGGTAGAGGGTGAGGAGGATGACCGCACCGTCTCGGAACGGGCGGAGGTTCGTCTCCGACTCTGCCGGCCGGCTCCGGTAGGTGATGGGTACCACCGCCGTCGTGACGCCGTGTTTGACACACTCGACGGACAGTTCGGTCTCGATGCCGAAGCCATCGGAGGTCAGGGTGAACCGTTCGACAGATGATCTGGTGAACGCGCGGTAGCCCGAGAGGATGTCCTGCAGGTCCCGGCCGTGAACCAACCGGAACGTGCCGTTGATGAGGCGGTTGCCGATCCGGTTGAGGCGCGTCATCGCGCCCGGTTCCATGTCCGCAAAGCGGTTCCCGATGACGTGTTCGGCCTCGCCGGAGAGGAGTGGTTCGAGCACCCGGTCTGCGTCTTCGGGGCGGTAGGTCGCGTCGCCGTCGGCCATCAGCACGTAGGGTGCGTCTATCAGTCCCAGTGCCTCCCTGATGGCCTGTCCCTTCCCCGACCCCGACTGCTGGACGACGCGGGCACCGTGGTCGCTGGCGATCGACTGCGTGCCGTCTTCGGAGCCACCGTCGACGACCAGCACGTTCTCGAGTCCCGTCGCCTGGAAGCCCTCGACGACCTCGCCGATCGTCTCGGCCTCGTTGTAGGTCGGGACCAGGACGCAGACGTCGTCGTAGTCGTCCATCGGCCGTCACTACGCCGGAGGGTGGCAAAAAGTTGGGTGGTCACGCGTCCGACGAAACCCGTTTGTGCGCCCGACGGCTACGGGAGGTAGTGAGCGACGACGAACCCACGCCGGCGGCGTTCTACGACGCCCTCGAATCGGTGGGACGGCCGGTCCTGACCGCGACGCGGTACGCCCAGCTCCACGAGTGTTCCCGCGAGGAGGCGAGAGAGCGCCTCGAAACCCTCGAAGCGACGGGAGCCATCGAGCGGTTCGACGCCTCGGCCGACCCCGTCGTGTGGTACCCCGAGGCGTGGCGTCGGCTGGCCGACCGCGAGCGGATCGTCCTCTTTCCGGAACGGCGACAGGTCGTGGCCGACCAGCCCGAGCAGTTCACGCGGGCCCAGCTCTCGCAGTTCGCACACCTCGTCGACACCTCTGCCACGGGTGCGTACCTCTACGAGGTCCGGCGCGAGGACGTCTGGCAGGCGCCCTACGAATCCTTCGAGGACCTGCTGGGGACGGTCCGGTCGGTCCTTCCGGAGCGCTCGGAGCACCTCGAATCGTGGATCGAAGAGCAGTGGAAGCGAGCCAACCAGTTCACGCTCCGGACCCACGAGGACGGGTACGTCCTGCTGGAGGCGGAGACGGCCGACCTCATGGGCAACGTCGCACGGGAACGTCTCGACGACGGCCAGTTGCGTGCGCCAGTCTCGGAGACAGAAAGCTGGGTCGCCAGCGAAGCCGTCGCCGAGGTCAAGCGGGTCCTCTACGAGGCAGGGTACCCGGTCCGCGACGAGCGCGACCTCGAGACCGGCGAGCACCTGCCACTGGACCTGCACCTGGAGTTGCGCGAGTACCAACAGGCGTGGGTTTCGCGCTTTCTCGACGCCGGGTCGGGCGTGCTCGTGGGGCCACCCGGGAGCGGCAAGACCGTCGCCGCGATGGGTATTATCGCGGCCATCGAGGGGGAGACACTCGTCCTCGTTCCCGGCCGGGAACTCGCGGCACAGTGGCGCGACGAACTGCTCGCACACACCACCCTCACCGAGGATCAGGTCGGGGAGTACCACGGCGGCCAGAAGCAGGTCCGCCCGGTCACCATCGCAACCTACCGGACTGCCGGGATGGACCGACACCGCCAGCTGTTCGACTCGCGCGAGTGGGGATTGATCGTCTACGACGAGGTCCACCACATCCCGGCCGACATCTACCGGCGGAGCGCCGGCCTCCAGACGCGCCACCGGCTGGGCCTGTCGTCGACGCCCGTGCGGGAGGACGACCGGGAGGAGGACATCTACACGCTGGTCGGTCCGCCCATCGGCACCGACTGGGACGCCCTCTTCGACGCTGGATACGTCGCGGAGCCATCCGTCGAAATCCGCTACGTGCCATGGGGGTCCGACGAGACGCGAAACCAGTACGTCAGCGCCGAGGGGCACGAGCGCCGACAGCTCGCTGCCACGAACCCGGCGAAAGCCGACGAGGTGGAGCGGCTGCTCGGTCGCCATCCCGAATCGAAGGCTCTGGTGTTCGTCGACTACCTCGATCAGGGGCGGGAGCTTGCAGCGCGACTCGACGCGCCGTTCGTCAGTGGCGAAACCCCGCACCACCGTCGCGAGAAACTCTTCGAACAGTTCCGCGAGGGGACGCGCCCGACGCTCGTCGTCTCCCGCGTCGGCGACGAGGGACTGGACCTCCCGAGTGCGGAGCTCGCGGTGGTCGCGTCCGGACTCGGGGGCTCGCGACGGCAGGGCGCACAGCGGGCCGGGCGGACGATGCGCCCGACGGGGAGCGCCCGGATGTACGTCCTCGCCACGCGCGGAACCCGCGAGGAGGAGTTCGCCCGCCAGCGGGTCCGTCACCTCGCGGAGAAAGGCGTCCGCGTCACCGAACGCGACGCAGAGACTGCTGACGAGTCGACGACAGCACAGTGAATTCACAGCTACCCGGGCCAACCGCTACAATGATAAACGAAGAGTAGACCTTCTGGTCGGACACCTGCTGGCGATGGCTGTTGCGGTGGTCGGCCCGAACCGATAGGTCGCGTGCGGAACCTCATACTGCCGGCTATAACTTCATGAGGATATTCGACCACCCGCGGGGTAGAAATTCCTCATAGGCTTATAGCCGGCAGTATCAGTCGATATCTACTTCGACCGGTCCGTTCGACCCGCCGTCGCTGTCGGTGTCAGACCCGTCCTCGGTCCCGGACGCGTCGTCACCACCCGCGAGCAGCAACCCGGTCAGGCCCGCGACCAGGAGGCCGACGCCGGCGGCCCGCGTCGCGTCGACGTACCACTCGCGAGGCTCGAGGTCACCGACGTTCTCGAAGCCGAGCCGCCAGCCGGCCGTCACGAGCACGATCGCTTTCCGGGGGACGAGGGCAGCGAGCAATCCTTTCAGTACGAGCGTCCCGTAGCCGAGTTTCAGGGGGCTGTCGAGTGACATGGATGGACCTTGGGGCTCCAGGCACCTGAACCAACCGTTAGCGGTCTGCCAGCGGCCGCCAGGTCCGGTCGCGGTCACCGACGTACCGTGCCCGGGGACGGATCAGACGGTTATCCTGGAGTTGTTCCAGGCAGTGGGCGGTCCAGCCGCCGACGCGCGCCACGGCGAAGGTCGGCGTGAACAGGTCGCGGGGGATACCGACACCGTGGAGCAGGGCGGCGGTGTAGAACTCGACGTTGGTCTCCAGACTGCGGCCGGGTTTGTACTCCGCGAGCAGGTCGGTGGCCACCTCCTCGAAGGCGGTGACGGTCTCGAAAAACGCCGCGTCGCCGCCGGCGTCGTAGAAGCGTTCGGCGGCGCCCGAGAGCACCGCTGCGCGCGGGTCGCGGACGCGATAGACCCGGTGACCGAACCCCATCAGACGCTCGCCCGCGTCCAGTTTCGTCCGGACGTACGACTCGGGGTCGCCCGAGTCGTGGACCTCCTGCAGCATATCGAGCACCGGGCCCGGTGCCCCGCCGTGGAGCGGTCCCTTGAGTGCCCCCACGGCGGCCGTCACGGCCGAGACAATGTCCGACTCCGTCGAGATGACGACCCGTGCTGCGAACGTCGAGGCGTTCAGGCCGTGATCGATGACAGTGTTGAGGTACGTTTCCAGCCCGCGGACCGACGCCTCGTCCGGTTCCTCGCCGGTCAGCATGTAGAGGTAGTTCGCGGCGTGGCGGAGGCCGCCATCGGGTTCGACCGGGGCCGTTCCCTGGCGATAGCGCCAGTACGCCGCGGCAATCGTCGGGAGGACCGCGACGGCCCGGCGGGCCGTCCCCTCCGGGTTCGCCTCGCCGGTGTCCAGATTCGCGGCAGCCACGCCCGCCCGGAGTGCGTCCATCGGGGGATCGCCCGCCTCCGCGGCCATCCGGAGCACGTCCCGGACCTCGTCGGCGACGGACCTGCGGTCCGCGAGATCGGCACGGAAGGCGTCGAGTTCCGCCGCGGTCGGGAGCCTGTCGTTGTACAGCAGGAAGAGGGCCTCCTCGTACGTCGCGTTCGTGGCGAGGTCGGCCACCGGGAAGCCACCGACGACGAGGTCGCCGGCCTCGCCGTCGATGTCGCTGAGACGCGTCTCGGCGACCGTGACGCCCTCGAGACCCCTGGCGAGTTCGGACTCGTCCATGTCCCTTTGCCGGGGCCGCTGTGTTAAAATCTATCCGACCGACGCCGGGAGATACCGAAGAGTCAGGCATTTGCTCGGGGAGTCCTGCGTGAGAACTATGGCACAGATCGACCCCGAAACGCTCCTGCCGAGCGAGCGAATGATGCGCCAGGCCGTCGACGGCGAGGTGACGCAGATCCACCGCGGTCAGCAGTACGCCGGGGAGGGCGACACCTTCGAGATCGACGGGACGGAGTTCGCCGTCGTCGAGGTCAGCGAACGCACACTGGGCGAGATGACCGACGAGGACGCCCGCGCCGAGGGAGCGCGCGACCTCGAGCACTACAGGCAGATCCTCGAGCGCGCCCACGAGAATTTCGAGTGGGAGGACGACTCGACGGTCGTGTTACACCGGTTCGAGCCGGCCTGACGGCCGGACCCGCCGCGGGCCCGGCGAGTGACCCGACCGAACTGTTTTTGCCGCGGGCCGGTCAACCCACCGCCGATGGAACTGCTCGTCGTCGGCGCCGGCGCGATGGGACGCTGGCTGGCACGCGCGCTCAGGGAGGATGGCCCGCCGTCGCTCCAGCTCTCGGTCTGTGACGTCGACAGTGAGGCGGCGCGCGAGGCTGCCGAGGCGCTCGACGCCGAAACCGTCGCGCCCGGGACTGACGATACCTTCGAGGCCGTCTGCGTCGCCGTCCCGATCCCGGCTGCCGGCGAGGCGATCGCGACCTACGGCGGGCAGGCCGAGCGTGCGGTCTTCGACGTGACGGGGACGATGGCCGAGCCGGTCGCGGCGATGCGCCGGCACGCCCCCAACCGCGAGCGGGTCAGCCTCCACCCGCTGTTCGCCCCGGCGAACGAACCGGGAAACGTGGCGGTGGTCGCGGACGCCCCGGGCCCGGCGACGGACAGCGCCCGGGACGCGCTCGCCGCCCGCGGCAACGACCTCTTCGAGACCACGCCGGCGGAACACGACGACGCGATGGAGACTGTCCAGGCCCGGACGCACACGGCCGTGCTCGCGTACGCGCTGGCCGCCGAGTCCGTCCCCGACCGATTCCAGACGCCCGTCTCGGCGGGCATCGAGGACCTGGTGGCACAGGTGACCGACGGCGACGCGGGCGTCTACGCGGACGTGCAGGCCGCCTTCGACGGGGCCGAGGACGTCGCCAGCGCGGCCGCGGAGATCGCCGACGCCGACCGCGAAACCTTCAGGCGCCTCTACGACGAGGCCGGGAACTGAGATGCGCCCCGACCAGCGCGAGCAGGTCCGACACAACGCGAAGTACTTGCGAGAAGTGCGCCCCGTCGACCCCGAGGAGATCAACGAGTACGTCGAGGGCCAGCCCCACCCGACAGCAGTCGCGCAGGTCCTCCGCGAGGAGGCACCGGAGCTGGGCCTGGTCGAACGCGAGGACGGGACCTTCGTGCCGGCACCGGAGGGATCCGCCGACGTCGCACTCGTTCGCGTCGACGCCTTCCCCGAGCGGTACGTCCGCGTCCTCGAGGAGGCACTCCTCGAGCGGTTCGGACCCGGGTGGCCCGACGGCGACTCGGGTGACCGGCTCCGGGCGCGGATCCGCGAGATCAAGGCGCGGTACCACCGGGGACTGGACGTCGAATACGACCACCTGACGGCGCTGGGGTACGCGATCTACCACCTCCCGGCGACCTACGCTGGTGCCCAGTACGTCCTCGCGGACCTGGCGGGCGAGGGCGACCTCCCGGCGAGCCCGCGCGTCCTCGACGTGGGTGCAGGCGTCGGCGGCCCCGCGCTCGGGCTCTGTGACCTCCTGGGCCAGGAGTCGCTGATCGAGTACCACGCCGTCGAGCCGAGCGGGGCGGCCGACCTGCTGGAGCGGTTCCTCGACAGGACGGGACCCAACGTTCACTCGTCGGTGTACCGGACGACGGCCGAGGCGTTCGATCCCGGAACCGACGCAGATGTCGGTGGGAGCGATGGGTACGACCTCATCGTGTTCGCGAACGTCCTCTCGGAACTGGCGGCACCTGCGGAGGTCGTCGGCCGGTACCTCGACGCCCTGGCCGAGGACGGGTCCATCGTCGCGCTGGCGCCAGCCGACCGGAACACGGCGACGGGGTTGCGCGAGGTGGAGCGGGCGGTCGAACGCGAGCATGGCGCGACAGTGTACGCGCCGACGGTGCGGCTGTGGCCCGGTGAGACGCCGGCCGGGGAGTGCTGGTCGTTCGACGTCCGGCCGGCTCTCGACGTGCCACCGTTCCAGCACCGCCTCGACCAGGGCGAGCGCGGCCCGGACCCGCAGGGGTACGAGCGGCGTGACTCGCCGCCGGGCACACCGGAGCGGTCCCCGGGAGACGGCGAGTTCGTCAACGCCGACGTGAAGTACGCGTTCGGTATCTGGCGCAGGGACGGCCGCCGGTGGATCGAGTACCGTCCGGACCCGGCCCGGACCGCGAGGATGGCCGACGCGGAGTCGCTCGTGACGGAGCGCGTGGACCTGGCCGCGGTCAAGCTCAGCCACGACCTCTCCGAGGGCGACAATCCGCTGTTCCTGATCGGCGACGGGAGCGAACGGGTCGACCACTTCGCGGTGCTCACCCGGGAGTCCGGGTTGAACCGCGACCTCGCGGCCGCCGACTACGGCGCTCTCCTCCGGCTGGAGAACGCGCTGGTCCTGTGGAACGACGACGAGAGCGCCTACAACGTGGTCGTCGACGGGGAGACACTCGTCGACCGGATCCCGGGCTGACCCGGATCTCGCGCGGCAGGCCCGATCTGATCCGGACGGCACGCTTTTGCAGACCCCGGCCGCAGGGTGCCCATGGACGAGCCGGAGATACTGCTGACGAACGACGACGGCATCGAGGCGACGGGGTTGGCCGCTCTCCGTGAGGGACTGAGCGCCGTCGGCGAGGTGACGGTCGTCGCACCGGCCGACGACCAGAGCGCCGTGGGCCGCGCGCTCTCGGGGTCGGTGACCGTGCGGGACCACGAGCTGGGCTACGAAATCGAGGGCACGCCGGCCGACTGCGTCGTCGCGGGGCTGGAGGCGCTCGTTCCGGGTGCCGACCTCGTCGTGGCGGGGTGCAATCGCGGCGCCAACCTCGGCGCGTACAACCTCGGCCGCTCGGGGACGGTCAGCGCCGCCGTCGAGGCGACGTTCTTCGGCGTGCCCGCGATTGCCGTCTCGCTGTACGTCCCAGTCGCGGAGAACACCGCCTACGAGGACGTGGACGTCGGCACCGGCGAGTACGACGAGGCAGTTCGCGCCGCGCTGTACCTCGCCGACCACGCCGCGAACGCCGGTGTCTTCGAGCAGGCCGACTACCTCAACGTCAACGCCCCGGTTCCCGGCGAGGCGACCGGCGAGATGGCCGTCACCCGACCCTCGCGCGTCCACGAGATGGCCGCCACGCGCGATGGCGAGACCGTCTCGCTGGTGGACAACATCTGGGGGATGATGGCCCGGGGCGAGGTCCCCGACCCCGAGGGAACGGACCGCCGTGCGATCGTCGAGGGACGGGTCAGCGTCTCGCCGCTGACCGCACCGCACACGACCGAACACCACGAGGCGCTGGACGGACTGGTCGAGGCGTATCCGACTGACGAGTAGTTTCTGACGGGGTGTCGGATCGACGAGTGATAATGACTGCTGTCGTTCGTTACCGGATCGGCCGCACGACGTCGTGCGGTCGACCTGGAAAATAGCTACAGCAGTCATTATGAGAGACGAAACCGCCGACTCCTGCCGAAAACTTCTGTCTCAGCGCTTCTGTCGCTGTTCTACCTTGTTCAACTCGATCAGCAGTCGGAAGATTGCCTTCACGAGGTTGGCGTCGACGCCGAACTGTTCCGCGTTCTCGCCGGCGCGGTCGATCACTTCCTGTTCCTGCTGTTCGTCGGTCGTGGGCAGCCCTTGCTCGGCTTTCACCTGTGCGATGGTGTCGGCGACGTATGTCCGTCGCGCGATGAGATCGACGAGGTCGCGGTCGATCTCGCGGATCTCGCGGCGCAGTTCCTCGAGTGACATCTCTTCGGGGTCGACACCTGCATTGGCTTCGTCCCTGTCGGTCATATGAGTCGTGCTCCCTCCGTCTGTGTCGTTGTCAGCCACGCCGATCCCTCCCGCTCGGCCCACCGCTCGCGGACCGTCTCGAGCGCGTCGCGCTCGCCGACGGCGGTGAAGCTCGGCCCGGTTCCGGACAGCGACACGCCTGCAGCGGCGTCCATCGCCTCCAGCAACGGGTCGGCAGAAAAGCCCAGGGCCGCACAGAACGCCAGCCCGTTGACCGTCATGGCTCGCGCGAAGGCCCCGTCGAGCGCGAGGTCCGCGATCAGGTCGGCCACCGGCGCGAGTTGCCGGCACCGCGTGACGTCTGCCTCGGCGCTGTAGGCCCGCTCGGGGGGCGTGTAGACCAGCACGTCCCACCCGACGGTCTCGCGTGCGAGCAGTTCGTCGGTCGTGTTGTCGGTCACGGTCACGCCGCCGAGCATGCTCGCGCTCGCGTCGTCGAACGCACCGGTGACAGTCACGCCGGCCTCGCGGGCGGCGTCGACGCCGATCCGGGCCGCCTCGGTCCGGGAGAGTGCCTCGCGGGCGTCGAGTGCCTCCAGCGTCGCCAGCACCGTCGCGTTCGCGGCTGCGCTCGAGGATTTCAGTCCCGCGGCCATCGGCACGTCGCTCTCCGTGCGGACGGAACCGCCCTCTCCGTCACCGAACCGATCGACGACCGTTTCGACGCAGTGCTCGATCAGCGTCGTGTCGGCGTCCCGGTCCCCGGCGACGGTACCCTCGACGGTCCCCGAACCGTCCAGCGAAACGGTTGCACGCGTGTACTCGTCTATTGCGAAGGCACTCCCCGTCCCGTTCGCGAGCGCGTTGAGGACGGTCCCCGCAGCGGGGGCCCTGGCCTGGCCGTCCATTCGTCTGTCTCTCCCGGACGCCGGTACTTACCTGTGGTGTTTTTGCCCGGTGAGGACCAAGGGACAGGTATGGATTCGCGCTCGGACGTTCCGCCCGACACCCTGCCGGTCGAACTCACGCCCGACGGCGTCGAGGTCACTTACCAGGACGGTCGCCGTGTCTTCTACCGGGGCGTGCCCGCAAAAGTATCCGAATCTGTCAGGACCGCCCCGGGAAAGGACATCCACGTGCTCGTCACCGACGAGGACGAGCGACGCGGCGTGCTCGTCTACGTGAACGAACGCAAGACGGAAGACAGTATCCTCGAGGGCACGGGCGTCGGCCGCGTGCTCCTGGACCGGGGCGAGGAGACCACCGTGTTTCCCGGGGTGACGGTCCGGGAACGACAGCTCCGCGTCGAGGTCGAGGCCGACCCGGTCGTGGTCGACGGGCGGGTCTTCGTCTTCGAGGAAGACGAGATGGGGGAGCGGTCGTTCGAACTCGTCTCAGACGGGGCGGCCGACGACGGCGCGGATATGGACGACCCCGCCGGGGACAGCGCGGACGGCGTGGATGAAGATGGCGGAGCCGGAAGC
>JAHENO010000038.1 GCA_018609945.1 Haloarculaceae archaeon
GAGAACCGGGTCCTGATCGGGCAGGCCCGGGTGAAGGGACACGGCGTCGGGGCCGACAACGAACTCGGTGCGGAGATCGCCGAGGAAGACATCGACGAGGTCCAGGGGGCGATCGACAACATCCCCGTCCACGAGATCGACGCGTTCCTAATCGTCGCCGGACTGGGTGGGGGGACCGGCTCCGGCGGGTCGCCGGTGCTCGCAAAGCACCTCAAGCGCATCTACACCGAACCCGTCTACGGACTCGGCGTCCTGCCCGGGAGCGACGAGGGGGGAATCTACACGCTCAACGCCGCCCGGTCGTTCCAGACGTTCGTCCGCGAGGTCGACAACCTCCTCGTGTTCGACAACGACGCCTGGCGCAAGACCGGCGAGTCCGTCGAGGGGGGCTACGAGGAGATCAACGACGAGATCGTCCGCCGCTTCGGTGTGCTCTTCGGCGCGGGCGAGGTCGGCACCGGCGACGATGTCGCCGAGAGCGTGGTCGACTCGTCGGAGATAATCAACACGCTCTCCGGCGGTGGCATCTCGACGGTCGGATACGCCGCCGAATCCGTCGAGTTGGGTTCGGGGGGGCTGCTCTCCCGGTTCAAGAGCGACGACGAGGGGAGCATGGAGAGCGCCAACACCACCAACCGCATCACCTCGCTCGTCAGGAAGGCGGCATTGGGTCGACTGACCCTGCCCTGCGAGATCGACGGTGCCGAGCGCGCGCTGCTCGTGGTGTCGGGGCCGCCCAAACATCTCAACCGGAAGGGCATCGAGCGGGGCCGCAAGTGGCTCGAGGAACAGACCGGGAGTATGGAGGTCCGGGGTGGCGACTACCCGGTCGACGAGCCCAACGTTGCGGCCTCCGTATTGCTATCCGGCGTCCACAACGTCCCGCGGATCAAGGAACTCCAGCAGGTGGCCATCGAGGCACAGGACAACATCGACGAAATCCGCCAGGAGAGCGAAGAGAATTTAGAGGAGTTAGTCGAAGACGAGGAAGATGAGTTGGATCCACTCTTCTGAGGCGGTCGCACTGGGGATACTGCTCGCCGCGTCGCTGGTCGCGGTCGGGCCGGCGGTAGCGGTTACAGTCTCCGGTGACGCGCCCGAGCCCACCGAGGTCGGTGAGGACGTATCGATGACCATCACCCTCGAGGAACCGTTCGCAAACGCCCCCGACCAGTGGACGCTCCGTGGCGAGAGTGAACTGGACGACGCGTCCTGGACGGTCACGACCATCGAACAGGGCCGCACCATCGCTACCAACGAGTACGGCTCTGCCACGTTCGAGCAGGACCTCGACATCGAGAACGGGGCGACGGTCGTCGAGATCACCGTCGAGGGGTCCGTCCCCGAGATGACGGAGTTCAATTACGACAACGTCGAGGCCGAGCAGTTCACCGTCGCCTCTGTCGGCCGCGCAACTGACGGGAACGTCAACACTATCCAGTCCTGGGAGGTCCGCCGGTTCACCCAGGAGAGCGAGGAGGCACGGCAGGCCATCGCCGAGGCCGAGGAGGCCGTGGCCGAGTCCGACAGCGAGGAGGCCCAGAACCTGCTCGAGGACGCGAAGGCCTTCTACGCCAACGAGGAGTTCGAGCGCGCAATCGACAACGCCGAACAGGCCCAGGAGACGGCCGAACAGGCGAACAGCAGCCTGCCGCTGATTCCGATCGCCGGCGCCGTGGTCCTGTTGGTCGTCCTCGTCGCGGGCGGCCTCTACTACCGGAAACAGCAACAGAGTGGGTACAAACTCCAGTAGTGGACGTCCGGCGATGGACGTCCTGGTGCCGTACGACGCCCGCGAACCCAAGACCCGCCTGGGTCCGTTTCTGACTCCCACCGAGCGCCGTTCGGTAGCGCGGTCGATGCTGGCCGACGTTCTCGACGCCCTCTCGCGCGTGGGTGTCGAGCCGACCGTGCTGGCGACCGAAGACATCGCGGCCGACGTGCCGGTCCGGGTCGACGAGCGCCCGCTCACGCCCGCAGTCAACGCCGCCATCGCCGAGCGCGACGGGCCGGTCGCGGTCGTGATGGCCGACCTGGCGCTCGCGACGCCGGCGGCGCTCGACCGACTGCTGACTGCCGAGGGCGACGTCGTGCTCGCCCCGGGACTCGGAGGGGGCACGAACGCGCTGCTCGCCCGCCATCCCGACTTTCGCGTCGACTACCACGGGGTCTCCTACCAGGACCACCGCGAGGCCGCCCGGGCCGTCGGGGCCGCCGTGACGACGATCGATTCCTTCCGCCTCGCGGTGGACGTCGACGACCCACCGGACCTGGCGGAAGTGCTCGTCCACGGCGACGGCGAAACCGCGGCTCACCTCCGGTCACTCGGCGTCGAGATCGCACCGGAGGGCGGCCGTGTCGCCGTCTCGCGCTCGGCGGAATAATCCGGAGAGAGCGGCTGAATCGGCCGTTTCTCCCAGTTGAGCGTAAGCTCGCGTAAAACTATACAAGGCTTTTTTATCCCGACTGTCCTATATGTGATCGCACGGGCCGACCCGTGCATCGGGTACGTGTCTCGCGCCGCGCACCCGGACCGTGCCAGACACCGCTCCTGGCATCGGGGGAGCGGCCCCACACATGGCTGTGTCCCCCACTTTTCGTCGACTTCGCAGTCCGAGCTATCGCTGTCGACCGCCGCTGCTGCCCCCGAATGCCGCGTTCGGACACGGGCGGGTCGGTCGACTCTCCCGGGGAACGAACCGCTTTTCACGGCGCGCCGTCCAGAGAGACACATGGCAACCGATACGGGCGAGCGTTTCAGTCCGCACCTCCGGGGGGTGACAGTCACCACCACGGCGACGCTTCTGGGACTGTTCGCGGGTGTCGCCTCCGCGGTGGTTACCGCCGGCCCCCAAGACATCATCGGGCTGGCGATCCTCGCCGGGGCGATCGGCGTCCAGTTCCCCTTCTACGGCCTCATCGGGATCGACGTCGACGACTTCTCGAAGAAAGACTACCTCTACGTGGCGTTCATGACCGCCGTCCTCTGGTTCATGTCCTGGGGACTCCTGTTGACGACCGGCGCGATGCAATAATGGCCGAAGACAGCATCGCGGTCGTCGATCTGGACCGGTGCCAGCCCGACCGGTGTAACTACGAGTGTGTGAACTTCTGTCCGCCCAACCGGACGGGCAAGGAGTGTATCGTCCAGCGGGGCGAGGTCTTCGAGGAGGACGAACCCTACCAGGGGACTGACGACCAGGTGTGGATCTCCGAGGAGATCTGCCTGGGCGAGTCCTGTGGCATCTGCGTCGAGAAGTGCCCCTTCGACGCCATCCAGATCATCAACCTCCCCCAGGAACTCGACGACGAACCCATCCACCGCTACGGGGAGAACGCCTTCGCACTCTACGGCCTGCCCGCACCGCAGACGGGACGGGTGACCGGCATCCTCGGCCCGAACGGCATCGGCAAGACGACCGCCGTACGCATCCTCGCGGACGAACTCGCGCCCAATCTCGGCCGGATCGGCGACGACCCCGACTGGGAGACGGTACTCGAGGCCTACCGCGGGACGGCACTCCAGGACTACCTCGAGGCGATGCGCGACGGCGAGGTGACCGTCGCGCGCAAGCCACAGTACGTCGACCAGATACCCGACCAGTTCGACGGGACCACCCGGGCGCTGCTGGACCGAACCGACGAGCGCGGGGCGCTTGCGGATATCGTCGACCGCCTCGACATCGGCCCGGTCGTCGACCAGCCCATCGACACGCTGTCGGGCGGCGAACTCCAGCGGGTCGCGCTCGCCGCGACGCTCGCCCGGGACGCGGATTTCTACTTCCTCGACGAGATCACCCCCTATCTCGACATCAGCCAGCGGATGACCGTCGCCCGCCTCGTGCGGGACCTGGCCGACGACGAGGAGCGGTCGATGCTCGTGGTCGAACACGACCTCGCCATCCTCGATTTGCTCGCGGACTCGCTGCACGTCGCCTACGGCGAACCCGGCGCGTTCGGCGTCATCACCGACCCGAAATCGGTCAAAGGCGGCGTCAACGAGTACCTCGCGGGCTATCTCGACAACGAGAACATGCGCATCCGCCAGACCGCAATCGAATTCGAGGAACACGCCCCGCGCGCCCACACCGGCGGCGACGTCGTCGTCGAGTACCCTCGCATGACCAAGAGTTACGGCGACGGCGAGTTCGCGCTCGCCGTCGAGAACGGTGCCATCCGGAAAAACGAGGTGCTCGGCGTGGTTGGCCCCAACGGCATCGGGAAGTCGACGTTCGCGAAACTGCTCGCCGGACGCCTCGACCCCGACAGCGTGGGTTCGGACGGCGACGGGGACACCGCAGCACTCGACACCACCCTCGACATCGCGTACAAACCACAGTACATCGAGATCGACCAGCCGATGCGCGTCGACGCCTTCCTCTCGTCGATCACCGACGCGTTCGGGACCTCCTACTGGAATACGGAGATCGCACAGCCGCTCCAGCTCGAGCGGATCTTCGAGCAGACCCTCACCGACCTCTCGGGCGGGGAGCGCCAGCGCGTCGCCATCGCCGCCTGCCTCTCCGAGGACGCCGACCTCTACGTGCTGGACGAACCCTCCGCGCATCTGGACGTCGAACAGCGGGTCCTCGCCACGTCGGCCATCCGCCGGTACGCCGAGCGCGAGGACGCGACGGCGCTGGTCATCGACCACGACATCTACATGATCGACCTGCTCGCGGACCGCCTGCTCGTCTTCGACGGCGAACCCGCAGAACGCGGCCACGCCGCGCCCCCGCAGGGGATGCGCGATGGGATGAACCAGTTCCTCTCGAACCTCGACGTCACGTTCCGGCGCGACGAGCGAACCTCGCGTCCGCGGATCAACAAACCCGGCAGCCAGCTCGACCGCAAGCAGAAAGCCGAGGGCGAGTACTACTACGCGCCGTGAGTGTCGGTCGTCCCCGTTACACCCCCGGGATTTCGTCCTGACCGCCGCCCACGTTACACGTCCGGGGGTTCGACCGACTCCTCAGCTGCGTCCCGCCAGGAGTGCGTGGGTTCCCAGCCGAGCAGTCGCTCGGCTTTCGCCGTCGAGTACGCAGCCGCGTCCCCCTCGACCGAACACTCCGCGGGGACGCGACCGTAGAACTCCTCCATCAGTTCGACCAGGGGCCGACCCAGCGCGTTGTCGCGGCCGACGCAGTTGAACGCCTCGTGGCCCCCGAGGTCGGCCTCCAGGGCAGCCTCGACCATGTCGACGACGTCCCGGACGTCGACGTAGGACCAGTAGTTGCCCGCTCCGGCCCCGAGATCGTCGAGGTAGGCCTCGTCCCGGCAGGGATACTCGCCGGGGATCTGGATCCAGGACGGCCGGATCGACGCGACCGAGATGCCGTCCCGGCGGGCGACTGTCTTCCCGATTTCCTCGGCCACGACTTTCGAGAGGCCGTAGGGGTCCTCGGGCCGGAGTGCGTGTGCTTCGGTGATCGGCAGTTCGTCCGGGACCGGCGTCTCCGCGGCGAAGAAGAAGCCGTAGGCCCCGTCCGAGGAGGCCTGGACGATGTCGGCACCGATCCGCCCCGCTGCCGTCAGAACGTTGTAGGCCGCGAGCGTGTTGTTGCGGTAGATGTCGACGCCCGGATGCGTATCGGCGACGGGGATGGCCGCCCAGTGGACGACTGCGTCGGGGTCGAGGGCGGTCAGGACGTCGAAGACGCTGCCGGCGTCCGTCAACTCGATCGCGCGGTAGTCGACAGCGGGATGGCCGGCCTCGCCGGGATGTTCCTGGTCCAGACAGGTCACGGCGTACTCGGCCGCCAGCCGGTCGACGATCCAGCGCCCCGACTCCCCGCGGCCACCGGTCACGACGATGTCCATGCCCCCGGATGGCGCGGCGGGAGCCAAAACCTGGCGGTCCGCGTCTAGATGCGCCAGGTCCACCGCGAGTCCAGGTAGTACCGGTAGAGGCCCGAGAAGAAGATGGCGACGAGGTTCGCAACCAGATACAGCAGGCCCAGCCACTCGACGAAGGCGTACAGGAGTCCGGTCTGGAGTGGAATGGCGGTTCCGCGAACCACGTTCGTCTTCACGAGACCGTGCGCGTAGGACCGGAGCGTCGAGTGTCCCGACGGGCGGAACGTCCAGGAGTTGTTGACGAAATACTGGAGGATGATGGTGATTTCGATGGCGACCATCGCGGCGGGGATGTACCAGATGCCGAGGACATCGACGAAGGTCCACAGCAGCCCCGTCTGGACGCCCGCGGCCCCGCATCCGACGATGAAAAAGCGACGCAGGCGGACCGCTGAGGGGTGCTCGAGGAGGACGTCCAGAAGCCACATCGCTATCTGTAGCCGAGTGCGTCGAGGCGGGTCGCGATGGCGTCTTCGAGCTGTTCGTCCGTGGCGGCCTCGCCGCCGAGGGTGGCCACGTGGTCTTCGACGGCGCTCGCGAGACGGTCGATCACGTCCGGCGGTGCGTCCTCTGTCCCAGCGAGGTCTCTCTGGTGGTCGGCGTCGCTGGCCCGGTGGTACAGTTCCGTCTCGCCGGTGGCGGTGTTCTCGATGTACGTCCAGTCACTCGTGCGGGCGCTCGCGTACAGGTCGCCGTCGTCCAGCCGCCGCGGAATGGGCTGCTGGGTGACGCTCTCACCCCGGACTGTCACGGAGACGACCGGCTCTTCTGTGGGGTTCGTCCCGCCGGTCACCGTCGGCAGCAGGCTCTCCCCGGCCCACTCATCGGGTGGATCGACACCGAAGATATCACAGATGGTCGGCGGAATCGTGTCGAGTCCGACGGCCGTCTCGACGTGGCGGCCTTCGATACCCGGCACGGAGACGATGAGCGGGACGTGGATCAGGCTGTCGTAGAGTTTCGGGTAGTGTGCGAGGTTGCCGTGTTCCATGAACTCCTCGCCGTGGTCGCCGGCGACGACGAACGCGGTGTCGTCGGCGACGCCAGCCTCCTCCAGTGTCTCTCGGATGCGACCGACGCTGGCGTCGACCTGTCTGATCGCCCCGCTGTACAGCGCCTGCAGGTCACCCAGGGTCCGCTCGCCGACGCTCAGCCCCAGCCCAGTGCGGATGTGTGCGCGGACGAGCCGGTGGGTCTGGAACTGGCCGTCCGACACCTCCCGCAAGTGCTGTGGCGCCGGTACGTACGGCGTGTGGGCGTCCATGTAGTGGACCCAGAGGAAGAAGCCGCCGTCCCCGTCCCCGTCCCCGGCCCCGCTCTCCGGCCTGTCAGCCCCGTTCTCCGCGCTGTCGTCCTCGTACTCGCCGGTCCCGCCCGCCGTCGCGCGTTCGATGAAATCGATAGCTTCGCCCTCCACGTCGAGCAGCCGCGAGGTGTCGGTAAAGGGCCGCGACCCCTTGCCGTGACGGACGCGGGAGGCGAGCCGCCGGAACGGCGAGGTTGCGACCTGGAGCCACGCGTTGACCGTCGGGTGTGCGGCCAGATACCGCTCGTAGCGGCTGGGGTTTTCCCCCCCGATGAACGACTCGAACGCGTCGAACCCCCGGTCGTACCCCCAGTAGGTGGTGAGAAAGCCGTTGCTCGCGTTGAAGCCCCCCGTTCGGACGCCGGCATCCCGAAGCGCTTCCGCCAGGACCGGGCTGTCGGGCAGCCCGATGTCTCTGGAGTCCGTAAATACGGACCGCGAGCCGAGAATGCTCGGAAACGAGAAGGGCGTCCAGTTGCCGTGTGCGAAGGCGTTCTCGAAGACCGTGCCCGACTCGGCAAGCTGGCCGATTTCCGGTGTCCGGCGGTCGTCGGCGACGTGACTGATCGCGTCGGCCCGCAACGAATCGACTGTCACCAGCACGACGTTCGACGCCACAGTATCTGTCATATGGTAGTTTCCCCTCGGCCACTCTGCCGTGCCACTAAATCGAACCGTGTGTGTATTAATCTGTATATATGCTCCTGCCAGCCGGACCGGCGGTGCGTTTCACAGCGCTTACTTCGCCCGGGTGACACTGCGAGACTATGGCTCCAGCCCCAGACGACGCCGACGACCCGCTCGCGTGGGCCCGCGACTACATGCCCGTCCTCGAATCCTTCCGCGAGGAACACGGCGACACGCGACCCTTCGAGGGGTACACCGTCGCCTTCGCCTCCCACCTGGAGACGAACTCGGGCGTGGCCATCGAAACCCTCCACGAGGCCGGTGCGGAGGTCATCTTCGCACCCAGCGAACCCCGGAGTACGCACGGCGACGTCGTCGAGGCGCTCGACGCCCGCGATGGCATCACCGCCTTCGCCTGGGAGGGGATGACCGACGAGGAGTTCGACGCCGCACAGCACGACCTCCTCGAGGAGGAACCGGATTTCATCCTCGACGACGGCTGCGAACTCATCGCGAAAGTCCATGCCGAGCACCCCGACGTGGCCGCCGACGTCATCGGCGGCGGCGAGCAGACCACCGCCGGCATCACCCGCCTCGAAGCGATGGAAGCCGAGGGCGTGCTCGCGTTTCCGGTCTACGGCGTCAACGACACGCCGATGAAACACTTCTTATTCGCGGAGGAACGTGCCGATAAAACCGAATTCCGTCGAACGTCCGATTCCCCGCCGCTGGCGGTTTAAGTACCCTTTTTATATCCAGAAGTGGTTCTGTGGGATAGTAGACGGACACCCAGCGCACTGACGACCGAACGCAGATACCCGCGCCTTAACATGGTATCTACCCATCACTGCCAGGTCGCACTTATTTCCTTGTCAGACGAATACCGAGCGATTAACGATGGCGGAACGTGGCTGTAATAATATGACCGATGACCCAATCGTATGGGCACGCGACTACATGCCAATTCATCAGTCGCTTAGTGCCGAATACGGAGAGTCAAAGCCGTTCGAAAACTGTACCGTCGCGGTTGCTTCCCATTTGGAGTATAATACCGGAGTGCTGATTGAGACGCTCCACACAGCGGGTGCGGAAGTGTTCTTTACTCCGAGCGAGCCCGAGAGTACAAAAGGTGAAGTGGTCGAATACCTCGACGCACAAAATGGCATTACTGCCTATGCAGAAGAAGGGATGAGCAACGAGGCATTTTCCGAGGCTCAACATTCTCTCTTGGATGAAAGACCAGAAATAATACTTGACGATGGGTCTGAACTGATAGGAAAGGCTCATGAGTGCCACCCCGACGTAGCCTCAGAAATTCGGGGTGGGGTCGAACAGACGACAGCCGGTATTACGAGGCTTGAAGCGATGGAGGAGGAGGGCGTCCTCCAGTTCCCAGTCTATGGAGCAAACAATTCTCCGATGAAACATCGTTTTGATAATGTCCACGGTACTGGGGAATCCGCATTGACTAATATCGCTATCACAACAAATGCATTAATCGCTGGCAAGCGCGTTGTTATCGCTGGCTACGGATACGTTGGTCGGGGTATTGCTCAAAAGGCACGGTCGCTGGGTGCGAGAACAATTGTAACCGAGGTTGACCCACGCAAGGCCCTCGAAGCACACATGGATGGACATGACGTAATGTCCATGGACGAAGCTGCCAAAAGAGGGGAGGTATTCATCACCGCAACCGGTACAAGTAGTGTAATCCGCGAAGAACATATCGCCGAAATGGAGGACGGCGCAGTATTGGCGAATGCAGGACACTTCGATGTCGAGATTGAGTTATCTGCTCTGAACGTCCTCGCGGAGGACACAAGTAAACCCGCAAAGGGAGTTACACGGTACCACATGCCCGACGACCGCCGGTTGAACCTGCTTGCGGAGGGCCGGCTTGTCAATCTGACCGGTCCGTTTAGCAAGGGCCACCCAGGGGAAGTCATGGACACCACATTTGCGGTCATGTTTGAGGCCGCAGTTGACCTTCTAACGACAGACCTCACCGCTGGACTCTATCAAGTTCCCGACCGGCTTGACCGAGCAGTTGCGGACCGAAAGTTGGAGACGCTAGGAAAGACAATAGATGAACCGACTGACGAACAACGTACTTACGATAGCGATTGGCGAGAGACTGATACCGGTTTCTAGAGAGACGAAGAAGTTCTGGGAGCGAGAGTCAGCAATCATCGGTGAGTGCTGAATGTGCGCGGTGTATTCCTGCGCTTACCCACAAATGCTATTACCGTCGCTCGGATAGGTCCCGTTTCTCGGGAGTAGCGGCAGTGCCCAGCCCGACGAGCGGTGCCTCGTCGGCGTTCCCAGCCGTCCGATCTGGCGGCGTGTGTAACCGAGCATCGTGGCCGTTCCGGTCGACGACAGCCGTCGCGCGCTGGGTTGTCGGTACCCTGTCAACGACGGTGCCGTCGGTGCGTCATCGTAACTGGTTGTGTGGGTGCTGTGGCGGCCATCAGTTCATCTGGTTAAGTTCGCATTCTCGTCGGCGGCCAGTTTTAACACGTCCAGCCAGTCGTCGTCGGCTGCACTCCCCTTCTTAGTAATATATCCTCTGAGTTTCCGGTTGAAACCTGTCGATTACCATGTGGATTACCGTGTGGATTACCATAGGGATTATCATAGGGATTACCACATGGATTACCGTGCGGATGCAGGGAGTTTAATGTCTAGTAACCCAAACTACCAGTATGAGCGACAAACCTCCATCGCAGGAACGGTACGAGCGCGAGAATCAAACGGTGTCGTTTCGTATCTCACGAGACAAAAAAGAGCAACTTGACGAATTGGTCGATGACTTGGAGATAATCAAAAAGGAGTGGCTCGAGGACATTATCGGTGAGGAAGCCAGGGACTATGAACGAGTCTGGGAGGAGGCTTATTCATGACCGATTCGAAACCACCCTCGAGACGGAGATACGAAGAGGAGAACCCGACCGTCTCCTTTCGAATCTCGAAAAATTCGAAAGAAGAGCTGGACCAGCTTGTCCAAGACCTTGACCTAACGAAGAAAGGCTGGTTCGAGGGGGTCATTGCGGAGGAAAGTGGCCGGTTCAGCGCTGTGTTTGAGCAAGGATTTACGAAGGGTGAGAAGAAGGGGTACGACGATGGATATGACGACGGATACGAAGAGGGTCGCCAAGATGCCTATCAAGAATATGTCTCCGTGGTACCCTGCGCTGATTGTGGCGAGCCAGTCCCTGTCAACACTGAAGAGCGTAGATCAAGACTTTACGAGACCATCGAACAACTACATATAGATTGGAGTGCTCGCCCCCCTCCCGGCACTCTTGCACCTGATATACGACACGACGCGTGCGACTCTAACTAAGTTAGTTCTCAGCTGCTGAGTGGAAAGGTTGATTAGGATGTGCCGGATGGAGGTCGTTTATCGCTCACAGCGAGTCGACGAACCGGCTCACGGCCCGATTGAACCGCTCGGATTCCTCGAAACACGGTCCGTGGCCGCTGTCTTCGAACAGTTCGAACTGGGCGTCTGGGACGAGGTCAGCGACGTGTCTCACTGACGCGACAGTCCCACGTGTTGTTTCTTCCTCTGCCCCGGCGCACACTAACATTGGAACATCTATCTCGGGGAGGACGCGTCGGTAATCGCGTGTGACTGCATCGATCAGAATGACGGTGCCAATCGGGGCCGGTGTTCGAGAAATTTCGTCAAACTGTAACGTTTTCGTCTCGGCGCTGGGATTCTTGAACACCTGCTC
>JAHENO010000039.1 GCA_018609945.1 Haloarculaceae archaeon
CGCCCGGCTCTCGGACCGGTTCCGTGCCGAGGAGTTCCGCGACCGCCTGCGTGCGATCGGGCTCGAGGACGGCCAGCGCCCCGACTTTCTCCGGGAGATCGACGGGCTCCCCGAGAGCGCCCTCGAAAACGCCGGCCCGACCGACGACAGCAGCGGGACGGCCGACCAGTCGGGCATTCGGGAGAGAGGGGCGCCCCGGACCGACGAGGGCGGGGTGGAATCGTCGGCGGGCGCGAGGGACCCGGGCGAGGCGGAATAGTGAGGGAGGGCCGCCGTATTCGGTGGGTTTATACAAAACCAGTCCCCAGATTCGGGTGTACATGAACAGGCGGGACTTCCTCCGAACTGCTGGCGGTGCGGCCGGCGCGACCGCCGGGATGAGCGCTGCCTCGGGCAGCGCACTCGCCACCGAAGAGGGTGGCGGCGACGGCGGTGGTGGCGGCGGTCAGCCGGATTTCGGCGGCTATCTCGACGACGTCGGCAACTTCGACGGGTCGGTCGTCGACGCACGTGGCCAGAGCGAGGTGACCGTCGAGGTCGGTGCCGAGGGCAACGGCGGCAACCTGGCGTTCGACCCGCCGGCGGTCCACGTCGACAACGGCGCCACGGTCGTCTGGGAGTGGACCGGCGAGGGCGGCGCTCACAACGTCGTCAGCGAGGACGGCGCCTTCGAGAGCGAACTCACCGGCGAGGGCGGCTTCACCTTCGAACACACCTTCGGGGAGGACGGCGTCTACAACTACTTCTGCCAGCCCCACAAGAGCGTCGGCATGAAAGGCTCCGTCGTCGTCGGCGAGGACTTCCCGAGTTCTGCCGCCGGCGAGTCGACGCCCCTCGAACCCTCGCACATGGGCGCACAGATCCACGAACACTTCGTGGGCGTCTCGGTCATCCTCGCGATCTCGATCTCCCTCGTGTTCACTTTCTTCGTCCTGAAGTACGGCGAGTCCCCACACACCAAAGGAGGGAACAACTGATGCCATCGGAAGGGAGCACCTACGGCGACATTCACAGGTACGAACCGGCCCGCGAGAGCACTCCCGCCGCGGTCGCGATCGTCGTCCTGACGCTGCTGGAGGTCGTGCTGGTGGCGCTGTTCACGTTCGGTCTCCTGACTGGCTGGGGCTACCCGCGGCAGTTCGCTGCCCTCGGGAACATGTTCCTCGGCGGACTCCTCGCCGGCATGTTCATCAACCTCGCCTTTATCCTGGTGCTGTACCGCAAGGAGTTCCTCCCGGACGTGATGATCGTCAAGAAACGCCGGCGGAAGTGGGAGGACCTCTACATCCGCGAGGAGGACGTCGACGGCAAGAAACTGACAGACGGAATGGCTGACAACTTCAAGCGGGCCGTCTACCCCTACTACAAACGATAACGATGCCACTCGACGAAGACAAGTATCCGGAACAGACCGGCCGCCGGCGGTTCGTGAAGGGCGTCGTCGGGAGCGCGACGCTCGCGGCGGTCGCGGCCGGCACGGCAGGGAGTATCAACACCGCGACGTCGGCGCCCGGTGCCGGCGGCGGGACGACCGAGTTCGTCGGCATCGAACTCATCGACGGGCCGGCCCCCCGGGGGATGCCGATCGTCCCCATCGAGGTCGCCGACGACGGCACGCTCCAGGGCAGGTGGCCCGAGGTCCAGGAGGTCGACCAGGGTGGCCAGACGGTCACTGTCGCCGAGGAGGACATCGGCGGAATCACCTACTCCTCGACGTGGTTCCAGTACTGTGGCGTCCAGCAGTACGTCGGCACGCAGCCGGGCGCCGACGCCGACAGCAACCTGCTGGTCAAACCCGAGACCTACGACTGGCTCAAGGAACTGGAGGGCGGTCGTCCGCTCCGCGTCGACGACTTCGACGACTACGAGGAGTGGACCAACGAGTACGGGTCGCCCGGCGACGGCAAGCCGGGGATGGCCGACTGGCGTTCCACCGCCGACGGCCGGCCGATGCCAGTCCAGATGATCCGCAGCCCCGAAGTGCCGAAACTGGCCAACGGCGAGGGCAAGTACGGCGACCTCCCCAGCGACGTGTTGAATTTCATCGACGCCGCGACCGAGGAATCGTTCATCGCCTGGATGGACAAGTGCACCCACTTCTGTTGCGTGCCGGGCTACCGGACCAGCGACTTCGAGGGCGCCGGCGACAAGGTGTACTGCCAGTGCCACCAGTCGATCTACGACCCGTTCAGCCCCGTGAAAGGGCAGTTCGTCGCACTCCCCAGACCTGATTAACAATGAGCATCGAACGCAAAGACGAGCACGACCACGACGCCTGGATGGAAGAGCGCGACCTGACCGCACTCGAGTCGATGTACCTGTCGGTGCTGATCTGGTTCGACAAGCGGCTCCGGATCGTCGACTACCTCGAGCTCTTGGAGGATCTGTACTACAAGGTCAACATGCAGATGCCCAAGAGCCACACCGAGCAGTACAACCTGGACAACAAGTTCTGGTACTGGTATCCGCTGTACGCGCTCGGATCGTTCTCGACGATCGCCTACGTCGTCGCCGCGATCAGCGGCGCACTGCTGGGCTTTTACTACGCACCGGCAGCGGCCGCCGCCGACGGCACCCCGTCGGTCGCCTACGAGTCGATCCTGTTCATCATGGGCGATCTGAATCTGGGACTGTTCCTCCGGAGCCTCCACCGGTGGTCGGCCCAGATCATGGTCGCGGCCGTCTTCTTGCACATGCTCCGGGTGTACTTCACCGGGGCGTACAAGGAGCCCCGCGAACTCAACTGGATCATCGGCATCGTCCTCATCTCGCTGACGATGGTCTTCGGGTACTCCGGGTACCTCCTGCCCTGGAGCCAGCTGTCGTTCTGGGCCGGACAGATCGGCGTCGAGATGAGCCTCTCGATCCCGCTGATCGGCGAGTACGTCGCCCAGTTGCTCTTCGGCGGGTTCACTCCGAGTCAGGCGACGCTCGTGCGGATGTACATCCTGCACGTGTTCCTGTTGCCGTTCGTCGTGACGACGCTCATCGCCATCCACATCGGCATCGTCTGGATGCAGGGCATCGCGGAACCCCACTAAACCATGACAGGAGACACCCCCGACGAACCGACCGAATCGGCCACGGACCGCGAGAGGGTCGCGACCGACGGCGGCGAGGACGAGGTCGCCGCCGACGGAACGGGCATCGTCCCCCCGGACGACGAGACGCCGACCTGGAGCGAGCGCAAGCAGCGCTCCCAGGGGCTCTCGCGGCTGACCTACGAGTACTTCGAGCGCTCCAGGCGGGAGGACCAGGACCTGCGCCAGCAGTCCAGCTACGTCGAACGGGACGTGCTGGCCTTTCCCACCTGGCCCCACGAACTGGTCCGCAACCTCGCGCTGACGAGTTTCTTCATCGGGATGATTCTCCTGCTGTCGGCGGCGGTCCCGCCACACCTGCCGGGCCCGGCCGACTCGGGCTCGACGCCGGCGGTCATCCTGCCGGACTGGTACCTCTACTGGTCCTTCGGCCTGCTGAAACTCGGGCCGCTCAACCCCGACCTGAGCCTCCTGGGCGGGCAGAAGCTGATGGCCGACCGCACCTACGGCGTGCTGGCGAACCTCGTCGTCGTGGGGGCCATCGCAGTCGTGCCCTTCCTCAACAAGGGCAGCGCCCGGCGTCCCGTCGAACAGCCCTTCTGGGCCGGCGTCGGCGTGATGGGCGTCGTCTTCGCCTTCACTATCGCCGTGCTGTCGGTCAAGAACCTGGTGCCCATGGACTCGCACCTCCTGTTCGACCTGACGTTCCTGGCGCCGATCGTCTGTGGCATCATCGCCTACTCCGTGCTCCGGGCGATGCGCGAAGGCTACATGTTCGACCTGAACCGGCGGTACTACCGCCTCCGGCCGCCCAAATAATGGGCGCGTCCGGGCCGTCGGCCGACGCTGACGCTGACGGCTCCGACGGGACCGACGAACGCGGCGCGCCGACCGATGCCAGCCACGAGAGTGCCGGGAGAGAATCGAACGCCGGGGAGGGCGCAGATGCGCGCGACGTGGTGGTGCCGTTGCGCCTCTACAAGACGGTGACCGTCTTCTCGACGCTGTTCGCCATCGTCTTCGTCCTCGGGGGGTTCGTCCTGCTCGACACCGCGACCGACAGGGCGACCGCCGACGTCTCCGAGATCGACCCCGCGCTGGCGATCCTCGGCGTCGCGGGCATCGTCGGCGGCGCGGCGGTGTACGCCTTCTCGACGCGCTTCCGTGCGGAGGGAATGGGAAAGCCTAAAGACGAGTCCGACGAACCCTCGAACGATGGCTGACGAGTTCGCCAAAGGACTGGGCATCCTGGTCACCGCGGGTCTCGGGTGGTTGATGATCGCCGCCACCTACAACACGCCGAGTTTCGAGGGGAGACAGCTCGCTGCACCCAACCCGGACCCCGAGACACTGAACCTCTATGGCCAGCTCGCCATCATGCTCAAGGACCTCCTGTTCTGGTTCGCGATCCTCGGGGCGCTGACCTTCTGGGTGGTCATCCCCGCCATCGAGCAGGCCCGCGAGGCCCGCTCGGAGTGATCAGGACCGGTCGGTCACCGCCGACCCGTCCGACTCGGCCACACCCTCCCGATGGCTCCCGTCCCCGCCGTCGTGCCCGATGTCCTCGAGGACGCGCCGGTGGAACTCCCGGAGGACCGCCGATTCGTCCTCCGCGAGGACGACGTCACTGGCCATCAGCGTCGCGAGCCCGAACGCCCGCGGCGACGGCGAGTCGACGCGGACGGTGGTCACGTCGAGGTCACCGCGCTGTATCTCCCCGAGGACCGCCTCGATGCCGGCGACGTCGAGTTTGTCCTCCAGGATCTCCCGGTAGGTCTCCTCGATGACCGCGAAATCGTCGAGATCGCGGGCAAAGCCCAGCAGCATGTCGCTGTTGACCTGCTGCTGGCTCGCGGACTTCTCGTGGCCCTTGTAGCGTTTGAGGATCAGCAGCGAGCGCGTCGCGTTGATCCGGAAGTACCGCTCCAGGAGGTCCGTCCCCTCCAGGCTGGCCCGCAGGTCCGACCGGGCCTCGTCGGGGTCGATGTCGCGGACGATGCCGGCGACGTCGACTTTGCGGTTGAGCGGCATCGAGAGCGTGAAGCCGTGGTCCGCGACGGCGACCGTGACGTTCGCGTTGGTCGCCCGGGCACACCGGTAGGCGAGCAGCCGCGAGAAGCCGTCGTTGAACCGCCGGCCGTAGTTCGAGTGGACGTAGTAGTGGCGCTCGTAGGCCTCGCGGTCGCGCTCCTCCTCGACGACCAGCCGCTGGTCGGTCGAGACGCTCTCCCGGCCGGCGTACCGGACCTGCTCGTCGAAGGTCCGGGCGAGTGCGCGGGCGCTGTTCTCGTCGATAGGGAACTCGCGGAGCCACACCCGTACCGCCGATTTGCCGTCTTCCAGACGGTCGAGTATCTCGCGCTGGACGGCCAGTATCTCGCGGCCCAGGTCGTACGAGAGGGGGAGCCGCTCGGAGAACCAGGACGGAACTGTCGGGCGGGCGCTCGTGCGGTCGACGTAGACGTTCGACCCGCGCCGGTAGCGAAACTCGAAGCGGTCCCCGCCGAGGACGAACACGTCACCGGGCTCCAGCGTATCGAGGTACGCCTCGTCGAGCTGGCCGACCCACTCGTCGTCCCCGCGGGTGAACACCTGGCAGGTAAACGAGTCCGGGATGGTACCGATGTTGGTCATGTAGATGACCCGCGCGAGCCGGCCGCGCTTGCCGATCAGCTCCTCGCCGACCGGGAAGTCCTCGTAGTGATGCTCGCCCTCGGGCGGGTCGTTGGTGTCGCGCCAGATTTTCGCGTAGACGTTCTTCTCCTCCAGCCCGTCGTAGTCGGCGGTCAGGTACCGGCACAGTTGCTCGAAGTCGGCGGCGTCGTAGTGCCGGTAGGGATAGGCCCGGCGCAAAATCGAGAGCACCTCCCGTTCGGGACGGGGGCCGTTGATCGCCATGCCGTAGACGTGCTGGGCGGCGACGTCCTGTGCGTTCTCGGGGACGAATACCCGGTCGACGAAACCCTCCTCGGCCTTCTTCAGCATGACGGCACACTCGATCAGTTCGTCCCGGTCGAGGGCGATCACCCGGCCCGTCACCGTCTCGCCCAGCTGGTGGCCCGCCCGGCCGACGCGCTGGAGCAGGGCCGCGACCGATTTCGGCGACCCGACCTGGACCACCAGATCGAGATAGGGCATGTCGATCCCCAGTTCGAGGGAGGTCGAGGTGGTCACGACGTCGACCTCGCCGGCCTTGAGCGCCGCCTCGGTGGACTGGCGCGTGTCCTTCGAGAGGCTGCCGTGGTGACACCCCGAGTTCGACTCGTCGTAGGCCGCGAAGCGCTCGCGGAGGTTGTGCAGGACTCGCTCCGCCCCCGAGCGCGTGTTCGTGAACACGAGCGTGTTGGTGTGCTCCTGGATGAGGTCGTGTAACTGCTCGTAGAAGCGGTCGTTGATGGTCTCGGCGGGCGTGTACAGGAGGTCGTCGGTCGGACAGGTCAGTTCGACGTCGAACTCGCGGACGAACCGCGCGTCGACGAGTTCGTACTCGCGGGGCGGGCCGCCCGGTGACTCCTGCCCGACGAGGAACTCCGCCATCCCGTCGAGGGGTTCGACGGTGGCCGAACAGCCGATGCGGGTCGGCGATCCCGCTGTCATCGCTTCCAGCCGTTCCAGGGACACCGAGAGGTGGGTGCCCCGCTTGTTCTCCGCGAGGCTGTGGATCTCGTCGACGATGACGTACTCGACGGTTTCGAGTTTCTCCTTGAACTTCGGCGAATTGAGGAGGATCGCCAGCGTCTCGGGCGTGGTGTTGAGGATGTGGGGGGTCTCTTCGAGCATCGCCTGGCGCTCGCTGTCGGCGGTGTCGCCGTGGCGGATGGCGTGCCTGATCTCGACGTCGTCGCCGCGCTCGCCGAGTTTCTCCGTGATGCCGTCGAGTGGCACCTCGAGATTCCGGTGGATGTCGTTTGCCAGGGACTTCAGCGGGGAGATGTACAGACAGTAGACGCTGTTGTCGAGCCCTTCGGTCCGGTCCCGGCGGAACAGTTCGTTGATGATAGCAGCAAAGCTTGCTTGTGTCTTCCCCGACCCGGTCGGCGCACAGATGAGCGCGTGCTCGCCCTCGTGGATGAGCGGGATGGCCTCCTTCTGTGGGGGCGTGAAGAAGCCGCCGTTCTGTGGGACGAACTCGCCGAACTCCTCGACCCACCACTCCCGGACGGCGGGTTCGAGCAGATCGAGGACGTCGGCGTCGTCGATCCCGACCGCCTCGGGGTCGAAGGGCAGGTCCCGCCCGCCGAGCAACTCGCGTCCTCCCATCGGGGCTCGCCCAATGCCAGGGCCCCGACGCCCTTGTGGGTTTGGAGAGTACGGCGGAAGTGGTCGCCGTTCGCGGGGACGGTCAGAGCCGCTCCTGGACCGTGGTCATCGCGCTGGAATCACAGACACACTCCGTCTCCCAGCCGTCCACGACGGTCACCGTCTGCCGGGCGAGGGATTCGATGGGGTCCCGGTACCGGTCCGGGTTCCCGTCGCGGGTGGCGTACCGCGCGGTGTAGAAGGCCTCGAACAGTTCCCGGACGCGGTCGGTCGGCGGGCCATCCGCGAGGAGGGCGTCGCTCCACGCGCGAACGCTGTCGAGGAACCCGAGGTACAGCCCCCCGACCAGCGCATCCAGGGCACGGTGCAGGCAATCGCAGGCGCGGTCCAGGTCCCGCCCACTGTCGTACTCGACCTGCCGGGCGAGGGTGAGCGTCCAGGCCAGGTGTGCGACGGCAGTCTCGACGGCCGGTGGCGGGTCCGGGACTGGAACGGGTTTCGCGTACTGGCCGTCCATCACGCGGGCCGTCTCGGTGGTGCCCGAGAAGACCGCCGTCTGGAGGTAGAACGACACGCAGGGATGGTTCAGCGCGGCGTAGACGAACGCGATTTCGGCGGGACTGCTCGCCGCGAGGGGGACGCTGACGAGTTTCTCGGTCCCGACGAGTTCGCCGTGCGGGTCGAGCCACGCGCGCAGCCGCGACCCCCGCAGCACCTTCAGCATGACCCGCGGGACGGCGTAGGTCCGGACCGACTCGCGGTACGCGTCGAGGTCGCAGTGCCAGACGTCCG
>JAHENO010000040.1 GCA_018609945.1 Haloarculaceae archaeon
CAAACGCCGCGGGCCGGCTGTTGCAGACGACCTTCGAAAACTGCTGTCAGACGACACCTCAGTGATGATTTCGGGCCAGCCGTGCTACGGTGCCTGCGACCTCGATACCGAACTCATGCGCCGGACCGACGTGTTCGTCCACTTCGGGCACTCCCCGATGAAGGAGTCCGAGGGAATCGTCTACGTCCCTCTCTTCTCGAACGTCGAGGTCAAACCGATCGTGGAGCGTGCCATCGACGAGGAACTCGCCGCTCCCGACGAGGACGCCGACGTCGGCCTCGTGACGACCGCCCAGCACATGAACAAGTTCGACGAGATGCGGACGCTCCTGGAAGACCGTGGATACACTGTCCACACACGTCGCGGTGACGAGCGCCTCACACACGAGGGGCAGGTGCTGGGCTGTAACTACGCGTCTGCCGAGGTCCCGGCCGACCAGGTGCTGTACGTCGGCGGCGGGAAGTTCCACCCGCTCGGACTGGCGATGGAACACCGCGAAAAAACCGTCGTCATCGCCGACCCCGTCAACAACGTCGTCACGCTCGCCGACGCAGAGCAGTTCCTCAAACAGCGCTACGCGACCGTCCACAAGGCCATGGACGCCGACCGATGGGGCGTCATCTACTGTACCAAAATCGGCCAGGGGCGGTGGGAGCAGGCACAGGAAATCGTCGCGAACAACGACGACGCCTACCTCATCACGATGGACGAGGTGACGCCCGACCGCCTGCGCAATTTCGGCCTCGACGCCTACGTGAACACGGGCTGTCCGCGTATCACGACCGACGACGGGCCACAGTTCGACGCGCCCCTGCTCACGCCGGGCGAATACGAGATCGCCGTCGGCAACAAACCCCTCGAGGACCTCTCGTTCGACACCTTCCACGGGACATGGTGAGATGACGACAGCGACAGAATGGGGTGAGGCGTAGTGGGTTTCCACACCTTCGACCCGGACCAGGTCGACCGGCTCCGCGGGTCCGACCGGTTTCGCTTCTGCTCGCGGGAGGAACTCCTCGAACCACTCCCCCGGGGATCGGACGCCGCCATCGTGGACCTCGGTAGTGGCATCGGTTTCTACACGGACGAACTCGCGCCCTTCGTCGGGCGCATCCACGCGCTCGATCTCCAGCCAGCGATGCACGAACACTACCGCGAGCGTGGCGTTCCGGACAACGTCGTCCTGGAGACCGGCGCGGCTGACGCGCTGCCCTTCAAGGACGACGCCTTGCAGGGCGCCGTCTCGACGATGACCTTCCACGAGAGCACGACCGAGCCGGCGATGAGCGAACTCGCCAGGGTGCTCGGGACGGGCGCTCCCGCCGTCGTCGTCGACTGGTCGCGCGACGGCCGCGGGGAGGCTGGCCCGCCGCTGGACGAGCGCTTCGACGCCGCTCGGGCCCGCGAGTTCTTCGAGGAGGCTGGCTTCGAGATCCGACTCGCCAGCGAGCGCTCCGAGACATTCAGGATCGTCGCCCGCCGCTGAGACTGCCTCTTCGAACGCGGCTGTATTACCACTGATTATGTACAAACATTTTTGTATTAACTAGAGGTATTGACTGTGGATGGCAACGAAGAGCGAGTTGACACAGCAACTCGGGGTCGTGGTGGGGTTCGACGACCCGCGGGCGGACCTCGAACAGTACAGGACGCCGCCCGAACTCGCGGCCCACCTCGTCCACACCGCGGACCTGCAGGGCGACATCGACGGCAGGGACGTGGTCGACCTGGGGTGTGGGACGGGGATGCTCGCGCTCGGGGCCGCGCTCCGGGGCCCCCGTCGGGTCGTCGGCGTGGACATCGATCCCGACCCGCTGGCGACCGCGCGGGAGAACGAACGCCGCGTCGGGTCGGCCAGCAGCGTTTCGTGGATCCGCGCCGACGCCACCGAGGTGCCGCTGTGCCCCGACGGCGAGACGACGGTGGTGATGAACCCGCCCTTCGGGGCCCAGGCCGGCAGCGAGCACGCCGACCGCGCGTTCCTCGAGGCCACTGCCCGCGTCGCGGACGTCTCCTACTCGATCCACAACGCCGACAGCGCCGACTTCGTCGAGGCCTTCGCCGGGGACAACGCTGGCGAGGTGACACACGCCTTCCGCGCGGAGTTCGAACTCCCGCGGCAGTTCGCGTTCCACGACGACGAAAGCCGCGTGCTGGACGTCGAGGTGTTCCGCATCGAGTGGTGAGGATACTCTATTCTCGCTCGCGCTGGACCTTGAGTTCGAACTTGGCGATTGGCACCCGAGTCCCGTCGTGGATCGCACGGAGTCGGTCGCCAGTCCTGTTGAACCGGATGTCGGCGACGGTCACGTTGCGACCCTCTCGGGGCACAGGTGCGGTCCCGACGACGGTGTCGTTTCGCCGGACCGCAACCTCGTAGCCGGGCGCTGCGGGCCGGATGGCGATCCGGCTGTCGTTGAGCACGACCGGCGAGACTGCCGGCTCGGCGGTGTAGACCTGTTTTCGGGGTCCATCGGGCGGCTGGATGTACACCGTGTAGGTCTCCGGGCCGTCGATGACAGACCACGTCGTCCGGTTGACGACGACCGTCTCGCGCCAGCCCACGCCCCCGACCGGGACGCGGACCCTTCCCCTGACCTTGAGTCGCTGGGCCGGGACGACCACCTCCCAGGCGTCGCGCCGGTCGCTCGCGACGACGACGCCGCTGGTGTTGATGGCGAACGCGTCCCTGATGAAGGGGACCTCCACAGCGCCGATGTAGCGGTCGGGGACGTCCTCGACGTAGGTGACCGTGTAGTCGCGCACCTCGACGCCGGTGTCGGCCTCGGGTCCCGGTGAGACTGCGACCGCGTTGTACGGCACCGCGACCACTCCCAGCGCGAGCACGCCGGCGAGCAGCAACCCGGCGGCGGCCTCCCGACGAGAGAGGTCGATCCTGGAAACGAGTGTGCCGTCACCGGCCGCGAGCGACACGGCGACGAGTCCCGCCAGTACGAACACGAGCGCGAGACCGGCCCCCCGGAAGAGGACGTACTCGGTCCCCCCCAGGTACCAGTAGACGGCCCACAGCGACTTCGCGACCCCGAAGACCAGGACCGCCAGCCAGACGCGCCCGACGCCGGGCCACTCCCCGCGCCGGCGGACGACGAGTAGCCCGACCAGGACGCCGAGCAGGAGTCCGAGTGCGTGCCCCTGGACGGCAACGTCGGCCCAGTATGGCGTGACGAACTGCGTGCGTCCGCGGGCAGTCAGGACGGGGTTGTCGAGCGAGAAGTAGGTCAGGCGCACCACTCGCTCGACGACGAGCGCGACGATGCCGGCGACCGGTCTCGTGACAAGGACGAACCCCCCGAACGCGAAGACGACGCCCGAGAACCCGATGAGTGCACCGGGGATCATGAAACTCGTCGCCAGTCCGACGACGAACACGGCGGCAACGAAGACCGCGACGCGAACGAAGGGATTCTCGAGCCACGAGCCGAAGGAGTGACTCCCCCGTTCGGTGGGGTAGTGACTCCAGGCGTACTCCGCGATGGGGGCGAAGGCGACCGTCGAGACGAGATTCCCGATAATGTGGCTGTCGCTGGAGTGGGAGAACGGGCCGAACACCATCCCCAGCGGGTAGGAGTAGGACCACGACCGGAAGCCGACCACGACGGGCTGGCCGAGTTCGGCCGTCCCCTGAATGACGTAGTAGATGACCAGCAGTGCCGCGACGACGATGGCGGTCCCCCACGGAACCCCGAGAATCAGCCGCTTTCTGAGCCGGGCAAGCGGTCGGCGTTCGGTGCGGACACGCAGGAGGACGTAGGCAGAAAAAAGCAGTGCCAGGACCAGCGCCCAGAGGCTGACTGCCTCCAGCAGGCCATCGTCCGGCAACGTCGCCATGGGCTACCCCTGGGGCCGGGAGGGATTATGCTTACCGCCCGTGTGCGCTGCCTGGTTGATTCCCGGCTGGGCCCGGAGTGCTACTCCTGGCCCGTCTCCGTCGGGAGGGTCGGCTGTCCGTCAGCGGCGTCGTCCGTGGGTTGTTCGCTGTCCCCATCTGCGTCCGCGGAGCCGACACCAGTCGGTAGCGACTCGATGTCCTCACCCGACGCGATCCGCCCCAGCATCATCCGCCGCCTGAAGACGTAGATGGCGAGGAAGAACACCCGTCCGGGGATCGGAAACCCGAGGACGACCAGCCAGTAGATGCCGTCGGCGAGCCAGTTCTCGTCGGCCGCCGAGCGAGCAAGGGCGACGTACCGGATGTCGTAGTAGGCCGCGACGAAGGTGAACCCGACGAGGACGAGCACCCCCACGAGAACGACCGCCCCGACCGGGGAGAGCGCTCCCGGGTCGAAATACCGCTGGGAAGCGAGCGAGCCGAGCGTCGTGGCGACGACGCCCACTACCAGGGGCAGTTTCCAGTAGCCGGAGGGTTCGTCGGCGCGGGCGACCTCCCGACGACGGAACAAGTACCCGAGGAACACGCCGACGTTCGCGCCGGGAAAGAGGCCGGCCACGGCCCACTGGCGCCAGTCGGGTCGCCACCAGGACTCTCCGGAGCCGCCGGTCCGCCGGGCGTCCAGCGCGAGCAGCAGTGCCGCGACGACAGCGAGCGCCAGGATCGCGAGGTCGGCTCCCGGCGGCATCGTCTCCGGACTGGCCAGGGCCCACGCCAGCAACACTGCCTGGAGGGTCAGCAGTCCGCCGAGCGCCGAGAGTCGGACCCACGCACCATCGCGCTCGAACATCGTCGGGGGGTCACTCCCGCCCCTGGAAGTCCGGCGTGCCGCGCTCGTGGAGGTCCCGCGAGACGTCTGCGACGCCGGCCTGGAGGTCCTCGTGGTACGCCCGCAGCCTGTCTTCGAGGTCGGGGTGCTGGCGGGCGAGCATCTGGACGGCCGACAGCGCCGCGTTGAACGACTTGCCCGCGTCGACGGCCACCAGCGGCGCGCCCTGTGGCATCCCGATCACCGAGTCCACCGACTTCTCCTGGACGGGCACGCCGATCACTGGGAGCGGGTACGCGATCGAGGCGGTCATGTTCGGGAGGTCCGCGGACTTCCCGCCGGCGCCGGCGATGATGACGTCCAGACCCCGAGCGGCAGCGGTTTCGGCGTACGCGTACAACAGGTCGGGCGTGCGGTGGGCAGAGACGACGTAGGTTTCGAACGTAAAGCGCGCCTCCGGGGGTTCGTCGTAGCTCGTCTGTTCCACGAACCCCAGTTCCGTCAGCGCGTCGTACGCGCCCGGCCGCCCCTCCTCGGACCCGGCCATTACGTCCAGGTCCGAGTCCGATCCCATGATGATGCCGATCTCCGGCGTCTCCTCGGGTGGTCGGTCGCGGCTGGCCTCCGTCTCGAGCGTGCCGATGAGCGAGTCCAGTTCGTCAGTCACGCTCGCACCTGCGTCCGCGAGTCCCCTAAGCGTTGCCAGTTCTGTTCCGCCAGGTGATATTATCAGGTGATCGAATCGGGTGGATGCCACTCTTCCGGCGAATGGGAGCCTCGACCTGGCGAATCGAGACCGACGTCAGAGAGCGGATCGACAGAGCGTTCGACGGTCGGTGCGGCTGAGGTCCGGTCACCCGGACGCCAGTCGGGCGCTGTCACTCGAAGGTCAGCGCGTCCCGGACCTCGCGGACACTCCCGAGCAAGGCGTCGCGCTCGCGGTCGGTCGAGAGCGTGAGGTGACCCATCTTCCGGAGCCGGTAGACCTCCCGTTTGCCATACCAGTGGACGGCGAGCGCGTCGGTCCTCAGCGCCGCGTCCAGTCCCGCGAGCGACGCCTCCTGGCGGCCGTCGACGTCACCCAGGATGTTGGCCGTCGCCGTCGGCGCCCGCTGGGCGGTCGTGCCGAGGGGCATCCCACAGACTGCCCGGACGTGCTGTTCGAACTGCGAGGTGTGACACCCCTCGATGGTCCAGTGCCCCGAGTTGTGGGGTCGCGGGGCGATCTCGTTCAGGAGAATCTGCCCGTCGCGGGTCTCGAACAGTTCGATGCCGTAGACGCCCCGGCCCGTCATGACGTCGAGGACATCCCCCGCCACGCCCCGTGCGCGCTCGCGAACCTTCGCGGGGGCGCGGGCCGGGGCGACCATCTCGCGGAGGATCTCTTCCTCGTGGATCGTCTCCGTAACGGGGAACGTATCGCGGCCGTCGACGCCGACGCAGCCCATTACCGCGAGTTCCCGCTCGAAGTCGACGAACTCCTCGACCATGGCCGGCCCATCGAGCGCAGCGAAGGCGTCCTCGACGTCGTCGGGGCCGTGGACGGGCACGTTCCCGCGGCCGTCGTATCCCCCCTGGCGAGCTTTGAGCATCGCCGGATATCCCAGCTCGTCGAGTGCCTCGCGCAACTCTCCGGCCGAATCGACGCCCCTGAACGCGGGCACGGGGACGCCGGCGTCCCGGAGGCGGCGTTTCTGGACGAGTTTGTCCTGGATTGTCCGGAGGGTCTCTGGGCGTGGGTGGACCGGCGTCTCCGTCTCCCGGCCGACCCGCTCCAGCACGTCCGGGTCGGCGAGTTCGATCTCGAAGGTGAGGTAGTCGGCCCGCTCGCCGAGTTCGCGGAGCGTTGCCTCGTCGTCGAACCCCCCGACGACCTGGTCGCGGACCACCGGCGCCGCGGGTGCGTCGGGCGTGGGGTCCGACACCACCACCTCGACGCCCAGCGGTGCGGCGGCCTCGCCGAGCATCCGGCCGAGCTGTCCCCCGCCGACCACGCCCAGCGTCAGGCCTGGCGCTCGTGTCATGGGGCGGCCTTTCCCCGCCGGCGACATAAGGATTTTATCTCGATGGCTCGTCGCCTGCCGTCTTCCAGCCCGGCACCTCGTTGACGCGGTCCTCGCGGAGATAGAACGTGAGCCGGTGACTGTGCTGGAACATGTCGAACGTCCGCCCCGTGTAGGACTGCTGGAGTTGCGAGTGGGGGACGGAACTGTCGGCCTCGAGGGTGACGATCAACGGCGGTCCGCCGGTCGTGGCCGTCCCTGCGAGTCGGCCGGGGTCCGTCTCGCACGTCACGTCGGCGCCCGCTGTGTTGAGATACCAGGGCAGCGGGATGGAATTGTACCAGGCTCCTTTCTGGCAGGCGGGCCTGAGCGCGAACGCGTGGTTGCTCTCGTCCGGGCCGTCGACCAGGGGGCGTGCACCGTCGTAGCGTGCGTCGGTGTAGATGAGGACGTCCGCCCCGCCGCCGGTTCCGGCGACCGTTTCGATGGCGGTCGTGGCGGCACGCATCTCCGCCTCTGGCTGGGCGAACTGAACCAGTTCGTTCTCCTGGGAGGTGGTATCGAGATAGGCGTCGTCGACTGTGAGCAGTGCGACCTGCAGTCCCGCCAGCACCAGCACGAGTGCGACTGCGGCCGCGGCGACGGTGTCACCGTCGACACGTGCGGCTCGACCCCACCGATAGAGACGCCCCACCCCGACGGCTGCCGGTATCGCGAGCGGGACGAGGATGTGGGCGTGGAGCCAGTGGGCGCTCCCGATGTCGTCGGCGAGCGGGTAGCCCAGGATGGAGACGAATCCACAGTAGGCCGCGAACAGAATGAGGTTCCGCGAGTGGGCGCGGCCGTACCGCTCCCACGCGAACCCGATTAGTGCGAAGAGCAACAGGACGGGCGCGTTCGTGCCGAGTACCTTGAGGTCGACGCGGATGTTCGAGACGTAGGTGTCGATGAAATCCGAGTCCCCGACGCCTGCGCGCCCGCTCCACTGGAGCGCCTCGTTCGTCGCGGCGGCGAGCGTGTCGTATGCGTACCCCGGGAACCCGAGCGGGCTGGCGAGCGCCTCCCAGAACCCGACCGAGCCCTCGCTGGGTGGCGCCGGCGGTGCCGTGATGCCCGCCATCCCCGCCCCGCGGTCGGCGTACATGAACACCAGAACGAACAGGAACACGGCCACGGCAGCGACGGTGTGGCCGGCATAGTGTGGGACGAGGTCACGCCACCGCTCCCGGTATTCCGCGTAGCGTGCCCGCAACACGTCGACGCCGCTCCGGTAGCGACGGGGCCGGAACAGCGCCTGGTCGGCCAGCAGCCCGGTCGCGCCCAGCCACGTCAGCGCGTAGACCAGCGCGTTCTCCTTGGTCGCGAAGCCAAAGCCCGCGAGAACGGCCACCCCGTAGAGGTACCGGACGTCCCGCGTGTCGTAGAAGCGCACCAGCATGCCGAAGGTGGCGAACATGAACCCGGCGAGGAGGATGTCGCTGCGCATGAACCGGGAGTAGTAGACCAGCACGGAGTTGAAGGACAGAAAGACCGCGAGCGCGACCAGTTCGTCCCTGTCGAGGTGCTCGCGGAAGAGCAAGGTGACGGCGGGTAGGAGCCCACCGACGACGGCCACAGGCAGGCGAGCGGTGAAGTCATTCGCACCGACCAGCGGGAAGAGATAGCGGTTGACGTGCTGGACGAGGGGACCGTGGATGCCGTGCCGGTAGGCGAACGCGCCGGTGTCGACGTAGTGGAGGATCCAGTAGCCGACGCGGCCCTCGTCGTAGTGCATCGGTCGCACCCCGAGCGCGAGGAGGCGACTGACGAGTGCGAGGGCCGTGATGGCGAGGACGATCCGGGTCGTGCTGACCGCAGCCACTGCGCGGTAACCATCGGCGACGGCGCCCATCGGACCGGCAAGAGCGTCGTCGCCGTCGTCCCTGGACGACTCTCGGGAGGGCTCTGTGTCGGAGGCGGAGTGCTCCCCAGCGGCGTCCGACGGGGCATCGTCGTTCGGGCGGCCGCTCATACCCGGTGTCGCGGGGGCGACCGTTAGAACCGTTACGGTTGTCGACGGCAGCGCGGTCCGACAGTGGCCGGCCGTCCGTGGGGCCGAGACGGTAGTTCTTTTACTCGCCGCGCCACCCTGTCAGGTATGGTGCAGCTCGGGCTGGTGGTCGCCCAGTTCAACAAGGACCGCCCGATAACCCACGAGATGGAAGCTCGCGGGCGCGAGGCTGCACGCGAGCGCGGGGCCGACGTCGTCGCCACCATGGAGGTCCCGGGCTCGTACGACACCCCGCTGGCCGCCGACAGGCTGGCCCGGAGGGACGACGTCGACGCGGTGGCGGTCATCGGGGCCATCATCGAGGGCGACACCGACCACGACAAGGTCATCGCCGACGCCGCGGCGCAGGGCCTGACAGACGTCAGTCTGGACCGGGACACGCCGGTCGCGTTCGGCGTCACCGGTCCGGGCATGACACAGGAGGAGGCGGTCGACCGGATCGACTACGGCGCGACCGCCGTCCACAGCGCAATCGACATGGCGGAGGAACTCGACTCACTATGAGCCACGTATACGACTTCGCAGGCCGCGTACAGCGCGTCGAACCGAGCGCGACGCTCGCGATCAGCAACAAGGCCGCCGCCCTCGAAGCCGAGGGCGTCGACGTCGTCGACCTGAGCGTCGGCGAACCGGACTTCGACACGCCCGAGAACATCAAGGCCGCCGCCGAGCAGGCCATGGCCGACGGGAAGACCGGCTACACCACCTCCCAGGGCATCCCCGAACTACGCGAGGCCATCGCCGCGAAGCTCGCGGAGACTGACCTCGGCCACTACGGGCCGGAGAACGTCATGGTCACACCCGGGGGCAAGCAGGCCCTCTTCGAGGTGTTCCAGACGCTCATCGAGGACGGCGACGAGGTGGTCCTCCTGGACCCGGCGTGGGTCTCCTACGAGGCGATGGCCAGGATCGCGGGTGCGGACCTCCGGCGAGTCGATACCGCACAGTACGACTTCCGCCTGGAGGACGCTCTCGGGGACCTCAACGGCGTCGTGTCCGACGCGACGGACCTGCTCGTCGTAAACTCCCCCGGCAACCCCCACGGGGCGGTCTACAGGGAATCGGCGCTCCAGGGGGTCCGGGACATGGCTGTCGACCACGACGTGACCGTCATCTCGGACGAGATCTACGAGAAGATCGTCTACGACACCTCGTTCACGAGCCTCGGTGCGCTGGAGGGGATGCGCGACCGCACCATCACGGTCAATGGCTTCTCGAAGGCGTACGCGATGACGGGCTGGCGGCTGGGCTACTTCGCTGCTCCCGAGGACGTGGTGGACCAGGCCGGGAAGATACACAGCCACTCGGTCTCGTGTGCGACCAACTTCGTCCAGCACGCTGGCATCGAAGCCCTGGAGAACACCGACGAGGCCGTCGAGGAGATGGTCGCCGCGTTCCGCGAGCGACGCGACATGCTCGTGGACCTGCTCGGTGACCACGGCGTGCGCGTCCCCGCCCCGCAGGGGGCGTTCTACATGATGGTCCCCGTTGCCGACGACGACCAGTCCTGGTGCGAGCAGGCCATCGAATCCGCCCACGTCGCGACCGTCCCGGGCAGCGCATTCGGGACGCCCGGCTACGCGCGGATATCGTATGCGAACAGCAAAGAGCGACTGCGCGAGGCGGTCGACCGGCTCGACGCCGACGGACTCCTTTGAGCGTCTCCTCCCGTTCTTCCGCCGACGAATCGATCGTGCTGGACGTAACGACTCCGGCACGTTCAGGGGCCAACATTCGGGATTCGTTACCCCACTATTTACGTATCGTGTTTATATCGGAACCGCTGGTATGACGTTGTGGACAATGTCACAGTCAGTACAATCGGTCGTCCTCCAACAGGTATCGCAAGGAGACATGTTCAGGCACATTCTGAACGATCCTCTACTTGGGAGTTCGATTTACGTCAACATCGCAGTCGCTGGATTGACTCTGCTGTTTTTCATGTTCCTCGGTCGGAACGTCTCGGATCCGCGAGGGCAGTTGATAATAGTGTCTGCGATGACAGTTTCGGCCGTCTCGATAGTCAGTTACACGGGGCTCGCTTCGGGACTGACAATCAGCATCCTAGAGATGCCGAGCGGCCACGGTCTTGCAGGCGCCGAGACCACCCTCGCTCACAACGGTGAGACAGTCGAGGGAACCATCAGCCTCTGGGGACGCTATCTGACGTGGGCGTTCTCGACGCCGTTCATTCTGCTGGCGCTTGGTCTCCTGGCGGGATCGAACCTCACGAAAATCTTTACCGCCATCGTGTTCGACGTCGGCATCATGATCACGGGATTGGCGGCCGCCCTCACCACCTCGTCGTACCTGATGCGGTGGTTCTGGTACGCGATCAGCGTCACGTTCTTCCTGGTCGTCGTCTACATCCTGCTG
>JAHENO010000041.1 GCA_018609945.1 Haloarculaceae archaeon
GTCGCCAGGACGAAGAAAGGGTCTGGAAGCTGGTGGGTCTCACCGCCGGCCGTCACCTGGCGTTCCTGCATCGCCTCCAGCAGGGCCGCCTGGGTCTTCGGCGTCGCGCGGTTGATCTCGTCTGCGAGCACGACGTTGGCGAAGATTGGGCCCTTCTCGAAGACGAACTCCCGGCCGCCTTCGGTCTCGCGGATGATCTCCGTGCCCGTGATGTCGGAGGGCATCAGGTCCGGCGTGTTCTGGATGCGGGAGAAATCGAGGTCCGTGACCTCCGCGACGGTCCGGACCATCGTCGTCTTCCCGAGCCCGGGGTTCGATTCGAGCAACGCGTTGCCGTCCGCGAGGATACAGACGAACAGCTGTTCGAGCACCTCGCGCTGGCCCACGATTCGCTTCCCGACCTCCTCGCGTGCGTCGTCGATCTTGTCTTGGATCGTGTCGATATCGGTCTCTGACATAGCTCACTCCTCGTCGCGGATGCGGACGTTGTACTCACGGACGAGCTGGGCGTCCTCGACCGCTTCCTGCTGTGTGAATCCGGCCTGCTGTCCCTCGACCGCCGCCCCGGCCCCGCCACCACCGACAGCCCCAGTCCTATCGGGGAGGTCCCCCGTATCGTTTATCTCCTCGTCACCCCTTGTGGAGTCGAGCCGTGCTGTGAGGTTCTCCTCGCCGCTCCGGACGTCCCCGGCCTCGCCGAGCACCGACGAGCCGTCCTGGAGTCCGGAGAACTCCACGGACTCGTTGTCGGCGCCCTGGATATCGGGCCGGTCGTTCGATCCGAGCACCGAGACGTCGTAGACGGTGGCCTGCACCGTCGCGACGCCCAGCACGAGGACCAGTACCACGGTGACTGACACCCGCCGCAGGTCGACGAGCGCGATGCTGGACGTCTCCTTGAGGCGGTCGAGAACATCCGCGTACAGTCGCCTGGCCATCTCCGAGTCGACGTCGCTCTCGACCGCGTCGCGAGCGGTCCGCAGCGCGTCCGTCACCTCCGGGTTCCCAGCCTCGAAGCGCTCGACGAACGGCTGGCGGACCCGCCAGGCGGACTCGACGACGAGCACCACGACTCCCGCGCCGAGGCCGACAAGCGCCGGCCCCGGCACCGAGAGCGTCTCCGAGGTGGCGAGCGTCGACACGACCTCCTCGGGGATTGACACACCGAGAGCCACTGCGGACGGTGTCCACGGAAGGTCGAGGACGGTCACCGCGAGATTGACGAGCAGGAGGACCGCGACCGCGTCGATCAGTGCGTAGATGAACGCCGCCTTCCAGCCCTCGTGGCGGATGACTCTGATGGCCGCCTCCATCCGGTCGCGGACGTCAGCTTGCTCCTCGGACATCAGTTGCACTCCGAGTACGCGGACGGGTTTTCGAGCTTGCTGCAGAGGCTGTTCAGATCAGACTCGAATCTGTCCGCTTCATCTTTCCAGAACTCGACATCGTCCTCAAGATCCGAAATTTTGGAGTTTTTCTGGTCAATCGTATTCTCGAGTTCATCGATCCGGTTTTCCCTCTCGTTCAAGTCCGCTTCGAGTTGGTCAACATCGTTCTCGAGACGGTTCACGTCCTGCTGGAGATTCTGGTTCTGCTGCCGGAGATTTCGGTTGGTGTTTTCGAGGCTGGCGACGCGGGACTCTAGCTCGTCCCGGCGGTTCTCCAGTTCCGAGATGCGGTCCCGGGACTCGGAGAGTTGCTGGCGCGTATTGGCCAGCTGTCGCTCGGTCTCGTCGAGTTGTGATTGCGTGCGGTTGAGTTGCGTCGATACCTGATCTACGTCCTGGGTCCGCGTCTCGAGACGCCGTTCGAGTTCGTCGACGCGCTGGCGGGCCTCCTCGAGTTCGGTTTCGGTTTCGTTCAACTGCTGGGCCAGATTCTGGTTCTGGGACCGGAGGGCGTCGTTTTCCTGGCGGATCTCCTGGGCGGAATCCTGATAGAGGACCGTGGCGCCGGCCGTGCCCGCAACGACGAGCACGACCAGCACGAACAGGCCGGCGTTGATGCTGCCGCCGAGTACGCTCATGTCAGACCACTCTCCAGGGTTGTGCGGCCGCGATACACTTGAAGCCGCCGGAACCCCACCTCCAGCGCGAACGCGAGAAGCGCCACCAGCAGCGCAACCCAGTCCCAGGAGTCCCGGACGCTCCTGATTTCGGTGGACTGTTCCTGGGCGAGCCTGGCGATGGCCTCGCCCTCGTCCGGCTCGAAGGACTGGCCGCCGGTCGCGCGGACCAGCGCGTTCAGCTCCCTGCTGGTGCCGAACGTCGCGTACTCGCGGGGATAGTTGGCGGCGTAGGTCGCGTCGAGGACTTCGTTGTACCCCGCACTCTCGGGCGTGAACTCTCCCTCGTACGTGGTCTCGGACACCTGCCGGAAGCTGACGTCGGGTGCCGTCGGGCGCTCCTCGCCGCGATACGTGAGCGACGCCGTCTCGCCGACGCGGGCCTCGCCCACGCGTATCACGCCGGTCGAACTCCGTGCGGGGTCACCGATGGCGTAGTTGACCGACTTCGTGACGACCAGCGAGTCGGGCTCCTCGAGCAGTCCACCGAGCGTTCCGTCGTCGGCGAAGGCGGTGATCGAGACGGCTCGTCCGAGGCCGAACCGCCAGGACGCGATGGCGGGCGACCCGTCTGCCGTCGCGACCTGGTAGTCGGCGCCGGACTTGACGGCTACCTCGTTTGCCTGACCTGGGCTGGCCGTCAGTTCCACGCCCGACGTGATGAACGTCCCCGGCGTGACGATGGTGAGGCCGTCCCCCTCGAACTGCCGGGAGGCCGCCCCGAACAGCAGGCGCAGGCGGTTGCGCTCGCTGGCATCGAAGTACGTTCCGCCGGACTCCTCTGCGATGCGCCGCATGACGGGGACGTTCACCCGCCGGGCGGCGCCGACGCCGATGATGCGCTGTCCCTGGCGCCCGAGCTGGTTCGCGACGACGGCGGGCCGGTCGGGGTTGGCGACGAAGCCGTCGCTGAGCAGAATGATCGTCCCGCGTCGGTCCCCGAGCATCTCGTCGGCGCCGAGCAGGCCGTTGGCGATGTCCGTTCCGGATTTGTCTTCGGGCCGGAGCCGACGGATGCGCTCCGCGATTTCCTCGCGGCTCCCACCCAGTTCCTGAATGGCGGCCACGCGGTAGGCGTCGTTCCCGAACGCTACCACGCCGACCTGGTTGGCGTCCCCGAGCTGGTCGAGAACGTCCAGCGCGATGCCCTTCTGGACGTCGAGGTCTTCCCGGGTGCTCCCAGAGATGTCGATCAGCAGAACGATGTTCGTCGCTCCGCCGGTCGCCTCGCCGACCCTTACCGGCAACAGCGAGGCGATGGGGGATTCGCCGTACCCGCCCGACTCGTAGGCGTTCTGCCCGCCGACCGAGACCAGTCCGCCGCCGCTGATGACGTGTTCCTGGAGCGCGCTGACGTTGCCAAGCCGCCCTGCGGGCACGTCCTGGACCACCACCGCCGCGTAGCCGTCGAGATTCGCGGGAATCGAGGAAGCCACGGTGACGTTGTACAGCGATTCGAGATAGCCACGGAGGGGATACTCCCCTTCGGCCACGTACAGGATGTCGGGTTTCTCGACGACGCGAACAGTGTGGTAGAACACGTCGTTCCGGTCGTAGACGTCATCGCTCTCGATGGTCGCGGTCACGCGGTGCGTGCCCCGTTCCTCGAAGGTCTGGTTGACACGGATGCGATCGCCCGCGGCCATCTCGTCCTCGTGGACGGTCTCGCCGTCGACCGACACCTCCACGGGGACTGGTTCCTCGGCTTCGACGCCCGAGAGTGAAACGACGAACCGACTGGACAGCCCGATGGTGGCGGTCGACGGCCCGGACAGCGAGACGGCCCGTTCGGTCCGGTCCGGAGAGACGTCGACGGTGCTGACAGTCGCGTTGAGACTGGCAGCAGCCTCCGACGCGGTCTGCAGGCTGCGACCCGTCGTGACCTGGCCATCCGAGAGCACGACCACTGTCCCGTTCTCCCGGAGGTTCGCGACGGTCCCGTCGCCGATCCGCGAGTCCGTGCCGCTCCCCACGGTCGCCTGCGTCACCGGTACCCCGGCGGCCTCGATGTCGGCGACGACTTCCTCGGTCACGTTGGGATAGACGCCCATGCTCTCCGATTCGTCGGTCAACAGCGTCACGCGCGGTTCCCCGGGCGTCTCGCGGGTCTGGACGGTGTACGGCCCCATCGCCGCCACCACCAGCAAAACGACGATAATCAGACGGCTCACAAACAGAAGGCGGCGGCTCCGCGTCGAGGCCGAGCGGTCACCGCCGTCCCGGAAGACGAGATACGCGAGCAGCACGGCAGCCACCGGGAGGAGCGCGAGCGGCCAGAGATGTTCGACGCCGACGGTCAGTCCCTCGGCGAGGCGATAGGAGACCATCAGAGATCACCCCGGCGGCGGAGGTATCCGAGTTCGCCCACCACGGCCAGCAGTGCCGCGACGACGACGAATTCGGTCAGCGGCCGGGGCACGGTTCGCTCCTCCTCGGTGACCACGGCGCCGACCTCGCCGCCCCGGTCACTGATGGGCTCGACATCGACGCCGGATTCGCGTTCCGACAGCAGCGACGCGCTGCGGCGCCGCGTCTCTGTCGCGTAGATCCCCGCAGCGAACAGTTCGGTTCGTGGCCCCGAGAGTCGTCCCGTGGGCCCCTCGATGGTCTCGGCGTCGAACCGGACCGTATCGCCCGTCTCCAGGTTGAGAGCCGGGAGCGGTTCGCGGTCAGCCAGGTAGAAGGCCGCGCGCTTCCAGAAGACGGGGTACTGGGCGTTGAACTTGAAACTGGACGAATCCTCGATGTAGCCATAGTACAGCACCCGCCCGTTACCTTGCTGGGCGGTCGCGATCAGGGGCGTTCCGTTGCGCAGTTCCACCAGCGTCTCCCCGGTCCGCAGCGTGCCGGCGACGTACTCGTCGGGTGCCTGGAAACTGATGCCACGAGTCAGGTCGGTCTCCGCAGTCCGGTGGATAGTCGGCGCCGTGGCGAGGCCCGCGGGCTCGAGGAGTAGGAGATCGCCGTACTGGTCGGGGAACGTCTCCTGTGCCTGGATGGCGACACCACCGCCGTCGGCGAGCACGTCACGGCCCGTCTCGACGTTCCCCGGGAGCAGGGAGTCGGGGTCGACGTTGCTGTAGACGACGACGTCGTACTCGCCCTCGATGGCACCCGGCGGCGTCTCGACGGTGAGATCGACCTGGTCGTTGACCTCGAAGGCCGTCGTCAGAAAGCGGTTCCGGTCGTTCGTGACGACCAGCACGTCGACAGTCGGGTCCGACGGGGCCGCTAAATGCACGGTGTCGTCGGTGGCGAAACTGTCGCCCGGCGAGAGCTGGGCCTGACTCGTCCCGGCGGGAACGGGGAAAGTCACGGTTGCGACGTCACCCGAACCCAGTTCGATCTCCCGCTGGCCGTTGCCGAGGCGGACGGTCCGCGTCACCGAACTGTTGCCGAAGTTCTTCACCGAGAGCGTCACCTCGGCGCCCGAGAAGCGGCGGTCGACGAATCCGACGTTTCCCTCGCCGCCGCGGTCGAACTGGCGGAGGTCGACGCTGATGTCCCGCGCCCGCAGTGTCGCCACCGCGTCCGTCCAGTCGTCGCCGGCGAAGTCGCTCAGGACGACGACGCGAGCGTCCTCGCCGACGATGGTTCCGGCCTGTGCGATCGCGGACCGCAGATCGCCCGGCGCGTCGCTGACGCGCAACCCCCCGAGCGTCTCCCGGGCGTCGCCCGGCGACCCGCGCCTGAGTGCCACCGTCCCGCGGCCGACGGTCGTGACGACCGACGTCCGCTGTGTCACCTCCGCCTCGGCGACCGACAGCGCACGGTCGAACCGGGTTTCCCCGTTCGCGGCTGTGGCCATGCTCGCGCTCGTATCGACCACCAGGACGGTTTCGGCGACGGCCTCGCGCTCCGACACCGGGACGTACGGCGTCGCCAGCGACACAGCGAGCAGGAGGATGATCAGCAACTGCAGGAGCAACAGGAGGCTCCGCGAGAGGCGTTCGAGGAGCGGCGTCGTCGACTGCTGGCGCTCCTCCTCGGTAAGGAACCGGAAGGTCGGTAACTCCACCTCGCTCGGGTCCGGACGGATCAGATACAGGAGGACGATCGGCACCGCCACGGCCAGGGCAGCGAGGCCGAGGGGCGTGAGAAAGAACTGCTGGAGGACCATACCCCACCACAGGCCGGGGGCCTTTTTCGGTTTTACGTTCGACCTGGCGTCGAACCGACACTACTGGAGGAACGATTCGGCCGCCTCGCGCAGTATCGTCCCGGCACGCGCGACGTCCCGGCGGTCGACGTACTCGCGCTCGGCGTGCGCGACGGGGCCGGACTCGTCGGCGAGGACGCCCGGCCCGAAGACGACTGTCGGCGAGTGGGCCGCGAAGTACGACGCCTCGGTGGCGGCGCCGAACGGTCGTGCCTCGCCCGCACCCGCAGCCTGGAGCGTCCGGACGACGCGTGCGTCCGGATCCGTCTGGAAGGCCTCTGGGTGTGGCATATCCGGCCGCAGGAGTGACACCGACGTCTCCACGCCAGCGGGTCCGGTTCGGCGCAGATGAGTCTGGAGCCCCTCGACGAATCCGCCCGCAGTCTCGGGTGGCACACTCCGCCTGTCGAACGTGATCGTACACTCGGCGGGCACCTGATTCACCGCCTCGCCCCCCGTGACGAGTGCCGGCGTGAGGGTCGGTCGACCCAGAAGTGTGTGCGACCCCGGCCCGTGCTGGTCGTCGTACGTGTCCATCCCCCGGATGACCGCACACGCTGCGCGGATGGCGTTCGTCCCGTCGTCGGGGCTGGCAGCGTGGGCGCTCTCGCCCGCGACGGTAACCGATCCCTCGAACTGGCCCCGTGCAGCGATGCACACGTCCAGGCCGGTCGGTTCACCGACGATTGTACTGTCGGCATCCAGCCTGTCTGCGAGGCTGGCACCACCGACCTGTGTGGTCTCCTCGTCCGGCGAGAGCCCGAGCGTGAGCCGCCCACCGTCCGGCGATGCCGTCACGAATGCGTGGAGCATCGCGGCGAGGGGTCCCTTCGCGTCGCACGCGCCACGACCACGGATCACGTCTCCGTCGGCCCGGTACTCGACGTGTGGGGGGACCGTATCGATGTGCGTGTTCAAAACGAGGTGTGGGTCCCCCGTACCACGGGTCGCGACGACTGACCCAACGTCGTCGACGCTCGTATCGACGCCGGCATCTTCGAGCGTCTCGACGACCAGTTCTCGCATGGCCGCGACGTCCTCGTGGGACGGCGTCTGGACGGCCTCACGGAGGAACGAGTCGACGTCGAACGTCACTGCCTCGACAATCTGCCCGCTTCCTCATACCGATTTCGTTCGGTATGTCATCCCTGTTCGAGTCGCACCAGGTCCTCGAACGTCTCGCGCCGGCGAGTGATCCTCGTGTCGGTGCCGTCGATTGCGACTTCCGCCGGGCGCGGCATCGAGTGGAAATTGTTCGCGAGTTCGTAGCCGTACGCACCGACGTTCCCGATGGCCAGCAGGTCGCCCCGTTCCGGGGAGGCAAGCGGGCGGTCGGTGCAGAAGACGTCGGCGCTCGTACAGCAGGGCCCCCCGACCGACACCGCCCGCGTCTCCCGCTCCGGGGCCGAGATGTTGCGGATGGGATGGTACGCGTCGAACATCGCCGGCCTGATCATGGTCGCCAGCGAGGCGTCGACGCCGACGACGGTCGTCGAGGGGGCCTCCTTGACCGTGTTGACCTCGGTGAGCAGACAGCCCGCGTCGGCGACGATGTAGCGCCCGGGTTCGAGAACGACCTCCGCTTCGAGGGGGCTGATCGACGACCGCACCCGCTCTCCGACGGTCCCCATATCCAGTGGGTCCTCGTCCTCGCGGTAGGGCACGCCGAACCCACCGCCGAAGTCGACGAACTCGAGGTCACCGACAGCCCGGGCCATCTCCGCCACTCTGGCCAGCGCACGACAGTGGTCGTCCAGGTCGTCCTGGAGGACGCCGCTGCCGACGTGGGCGTGGATACCGACGAGGTCGAACCGCGACCTGACTGACTCCGCCATCCCTGGGACACTGTCGTAGGGGATGCCGAATTTCGCGTCCTTTCCGGTCGCGACTTTGTCGTGGTGGCCGGTCCCGATGCCGGGATTGATTCGGATGGCAACCCGACCGTCGTAGCCCCGCGCCGCGAGTCGGTCGAAGGTATCTCTCGCCCCGGCAGTGATGGTCAGGCCCGGATTGTCCGCGGCCAGTTCGACGGCGCAATCGAGGTCCGCGTCGGGCGGATTGACTGCAGTGTACTGGAGCGCGTTCGGGTCACTGCCCGCCCGGATGGAACGCCTGAGTTCGCCGGCCGCTGCACACTCGATGTCGACACCGAGTTCGAGCAGCGTCGACAGCACGGCCGACCCAGTGTGGGCTTTCGCGGCGTACTTGACCTCGGCGTCGGGAAACGCCGCCGCGAAACGCCTGTAATTCTCGCGCACGCGGTCGAGGTCGATCACGTAGAGCGGTGTGCTGTGGTCCGCCGCGAGACCGAGTAACCGGTCGTGATCCCACCCGGAGAGGCGCCGGACAGCCGGGGACGACGAGTGCGTGGCCATTGCTGGCGTATCGGTTCCACTACGATTGAATGTATTGGTTCCGACCGGTCCCGGCGAAATATGGGACCGTCGACTGTGACACGGCGGATATCGAGCGCGTCCCCTCGTGGGCTTTCCCGCTGGTGGTGCTGTGACAGCCGGGGCGTCCAGTCGGAAAGGCGCGAGGGCACCGGCATAGACACAGCTATTATTATCATACAGAAGAATTTGCCACCCATGGTCCCCATCGAGATCCTCCACGTCGGTGACTCCGGGGTCACGGAGACGACTGCAGAGGCACTCGAAGATGAGAATTCGAGATTCGAGGTCGAGACGGTACACACGCAGACGGCGGCGCTCGACCGGATCGAGGGACCCGGAGGGGAGCCCGCAGTAGACTGTGTCGTCAGCGGCTACGAGATCAACGGTGGGAACGGACTGGACCTGCTCGAATCGGTCCGCGAGCCGTACCCCGACCTGCCGTTCGTCCTGTTCACCGACGCGGGCAGCGAGGAAATCGCGAGCCGGGCCATCTCGCGGGGCGTCACCGACTATCTGGCGAGGGGACCCGAAACGGACCAGCACGAGCTGTTGGCAAAGCGGGTGGAGACGGCCGTCGAACAGAGCCGCGCCCGCGCCCGCCTCGAGCGGTTACACGAAGTGACACGCCAGTTCATGCGGGAACAGTCCTCCGAAGCGATCTGCGAGACCGCGGTCGATGCGGTCGAGGATGTCCTCGATTTCCAGCTCGGCGCCGCCTGGCTCCTGAGTGACGAACAGAGCGACGGGGAGCCCGAGCTCCGTCCCGTCGCGGCCAGCGAACGCACCCGGGAACTGTTCGACGAGTTGCCGACCTATGCCCCTGGCAACAGCCTCTCCTGGGAGGCCTTCGAGTCGGGCGAGGCGGTCTTCTACCGCGATGTCGACCAACAGCCCGACGCGTACGACCCCGACACGCCGGTCGAGTCGGAGCTGATCCTCCCGCTGGGTGACCAGGGCGTGTTGAACGTCGGTTCGACCCACCGTCGCGACATCGGCGACCTCGACCGGTCGCTGGCGAACCTGCTCGCGGCCAACGCCGAGGCGGCACTCGACAGGGCCGCCCGCGAGGAAGCCCGCGCCCGGAGCGAGCGGGAACTCGAACGGCAGAACGAACGGCTGGAGGAGTTCGTCAGCGTCGTCGCTCACGACCTCCAAAACCCGCTGAACGTGGCCGAGGGGCGCCTGGAAGTCGCGGCCGACGAGTGTGACAGCGGGTTTCTTGACGGCGTTGCGGCCGCACACGACCGGATGGAACGGCTCATCGAGGACCTCCTGGCGTTCGCCCGCGAGGGGGAAACCGTCGAGGACACTCGCCCGCTCTTTCTCCCGACCATGGTCGAGGACGCCCGGGAGAGCGCCGACACGGCCGGGGTCGAAATCGTCGTCGAGACCGACGCCACTGTCCGGGCCGAACCCGAGCGGATGCGGCGACTCCTCGAGAACCTGTTTCGCAACGCCGCCGAACACGGGGTACCGACCCAGCCGTCGCCGAGCCAGCCGTCGAATACTGCGGGAGGCGACGAGCAGGACCCGGAGCGGCACGTCACTATCACCGTCGGCGACCTCGAGGACGGATTCTTCGTTGCGGACGACGGGGTCGGCGTTCCCCCCGAAAAGCGCGACAGGGTCTTCGAGTCGGGGTACACCACCTCGCGGGACGGAACCGGGTTCGGACTCAGTATCGTCAAACAGATCGCCGACGCCCACGACTGGGAGGTCGACCTTGTCGGGAGCACGGCGGGCGGCGCGCGGTTCGAGTTCACGGGCGTCGAGACCGACCCCTGATGATGACTGCTGGAGCTATTTTCCAGGTCGATCGCACGACATCGTGCGGTCGATCCGGTGATGAACTACAGGAGTCATTACGAAACGGCCGCTCTGGCTCCGGGCCCTCCGAGGTCTCCACTCCACACGATCGACAGCGGGCCGAGGGCTACCAGTTCCGGTCGTCACCCACCGGGCGGTAACCGGCGACCACACTGTCGGCAGTAGCTGTACGCACCCTCGTTGCGGAAGCCACAGCCGACACACGGAACCCCAGGGCCGGCCGCCTGCCGGTTCATCGCCTGGCGTGTCGATTCGACCTCCTCGACCAGGGAGTAGCGTTCGAGCAGACGGAACGGCAGCCAGCCCAGTAGCGCGGCGAGAACGCAGATGGCCGCGTAGGAGAGAAACGGTATCCAGGGGACCATACCATACTGTTGTGTTCGGTCGGACAAAAGTCCACGGGCGGGCTTCGGTGCGAAGATTCGTTTCGCGGGACGCGGCACCAACCCGGGCGAGTCGTCCCTACTCCCGGAGTGCGTCCTCTCGCTCGGTGGCTTCGAGCGTCTCCCGTTCGACGTCGGTGGCCACGACCGCGGGCTTGTACGCCCCGCCGTCGAAGAGGTCGTGGTCGCCGACGGAGGATTCGACGTACCGCGTGAACGCGCGTCGCTCGGGTGGCAGGTGGCCGTAGTGGACCGTCTCCTCGACGAGGTCGTAGACGGGAATGCGCGGCGTGAGGAGGGTGTTCTCTCCGACGACGCTTTTCTCGCCGACGACGAACCCGGACGTGACCCGACAGCCGGCACCGAGCGAGACGCCGTCCTCGACGACGACGGGCGCCGACTCCACCGGTTCGAGGACGCCCCCGATAAGCGTGTTCGCGCCGAGTTTCACGTTCTCGCCGATCTGGGCACACGACCCCACAGTGTCACAGGAGTCGACGAGCGTGCCGTCGCCGACGCGGGCGCCGATGTTCACGAAGGAGGGGCTCATCATGATGACGTCCGAGCCGAGGTAGGCACCCCGGCGGACGGTCGTCCCGTCCGGGGTGTTGCGGGATCCCCGCTCGCCCAGGTCATCCGTCTCGAGCAGCGGGAGGACGTCGTTGTACGTCACGCCGCCGTACTCGTAGCCGGAGATCGACCGGAGGCCGAAATTCAGGAGGATGCCGTGCTTGACCCACTGGTTCGCCTCCCACTCCCCGTCGCGTTTCTCGGCGGCTCTGACCGACCCGTCCTCGAGGGCGGCGAGAAACTCGGTCAGCACCGACAGCACATCACTGCCGGCCTCTGCGGCTGTCAGCCCGTCCTGGTAGCGGTGCCAGAGATCCTCCACGTCTGTTCGAAGACTCATGTACCACTCTGGACGGGCCCGGGTTATCGATTCTCCGGTTCGCGTCGACCGCTCCACCTGCCGAGAGGCGACTGCCCTGCGGCGGTACCCGGTAGCGGGACGATCTGCCGATCAGTCCTCGCCCACGCCGACGACCTCGCCGAAATCGTACAGTCCCGGTTCGCGACCGACGAGCCACACCGCAGCGTCGATGGCGCCCGCGGCGAAGACCGCACGGTCCTCGGCGCGGTGGCCGATAGTCAGCACCTCGTCGTTGGCCGCGAGCGTGATCTCGTGTTCCCCGCGGATGTCGCCCGCACGCCGGACGAGCACGCCGACCTCGTCCTCGGTCCGTGGCTGGATGCCCTCCCGGCCGTAGACGGGCTCGAAATCGCGGTACTCCGCAATTTCCTCGAGGATCGTCAGTGCGGTCCCGCTGGGGGCGTCCTGCTTGCCGTTGTGGTGTGTCTCCAGCAGTTCCACGTCGTAGCCCGACAGCGCCTCCAGAGCGGGGCCGAGCGCGCGCAACAGCGCCTGAATCCCCCGCGAGAAGTTCGACGCCAGCAGGAGCGGGACCGCCTGCCCCGTCTCCTGGAGGACGGCGAACTGGTCGTCCTCGAATCCCGTCGTCCCCGAGGCCAGCGCAACGTCGGCTGCCGCACACTTCCGTGCGAGGGTCACCGTCGCCTCGGGAACCGAGAAGTCGACGACAGCGTCGGGGTCGTGGGCAGCGAAGGCCTCGTCCGTCGACTCCGGGGGGTACAGCGGCAGGTCGCTGTCCGTGCCGGCCTCGGGCGCGTCGGCTCCGGGGGTGATCCCGAACCCGACGGTCACGTCCGCGCGCTCGCGAGCGGTCTCGACGACCGCCCGTCCCATCCGGCCCGTCGCGCCGTTGACCCCGAGTGTCGTCATCGTGCCTCCATCGGTTCGAGGTCCGCGAGCACCGCTTCCAGCGCCTCGCGGTTCTCGGCTGTCAGGTCAGTCAGCGGCGGCCGCACCCTGTCGGGCATGTGACCGCGGATCTCCATCGCGGCCTTGACGGGGATTGGGTTGGTCTCCCAGAACAGTGCACGGAACAGCGGCCCGAGTTCGTGGTGGCGCTCGCGGGCGCTCTCGTAGTCGCCCTCCATGGCCGCCCACACGAGATCGCTCATCCGCTCCGGTTCGACGTTCGCGGCGACGCTGATACAGCCGGTGCCACCCACCGAAAGGATGGGCAGCGTCTCGCCGTCGTTGCCCGAGAGGACGTCGAATTCCTCCTCGCGCGTCCGCTCGACGATCTCGCTGACCTGGTTGAGGTCGCCGCCGGCCGCCTTGTAGCCCTGGATGTTCTCGCGTTCCGCGAGCCGGGCGACTGTCTCGGGTTCGATGTTGCGGCCCGTCCGCGAGGGAACGTTGTAGACGATCTGTGGAACGTCGACCGCGTCGGCGATGGCGGTGTAGTGGTCGATCAGCCCCTCCTGTTCGGGCTTGTTGTAGTACGGCGAGATGAGCAGGAGGGCGTCGGCGCCGACGTCCGCCGCTCGCTGGGACAGCGAGAGTGCCTCGCGGGTGTTGTTCGAGCCGCTCCCGCCGATGACCGGGACGTCGACGGCGTCGACGACCGCCTCGATCACCTCGACGTGTTCGTCGTGGCTGACGGTCGCGGATTCGCCCGTCGAACCCATGGGGACGAGGCCGTCCACGCCCGCCGATTCGAGGCGTCGGGCGTCCGCGCGGAGGGTTTCGAAGTCGATGCTGCCGTCGTCGTGGAAGGGCGTGCACATCGCGGGGTACACGCCGCCGAAGGTGTCGTAGTCTGTCATTGGTGGATTCTCTGGTGTGGTTTAATCGGGTCCGGAAGACGGTGCCAGCCGCTGGGTCGGTCACCGGCACGGCCCGGAACAGGGTCGCCACGCCTGCACCGAGCCCGGCTCACCGTTTGCGTTTGGCAGAAGAGCGAACGCCACGCACTGCTCTCCGGATGGGGCTAGCCCGCAGGGACGGCGTGGCGCCTCGCATATCCCAGAGACTGTCGGGCAAGGACTTATTCGTTGTGATCGATACGTCCATTCACGAGGCTTGTCTACGAGAGCGCGAGTGCGTTCTGGACGAGCGTGCGTCCGCCTGCGTGAACGTGCGTCCGCGTGAACCGTGGCGTCCGCGTGAACCTGGCGTCCGTCCCCGCGAACGTTTATTCCTCGGGGCGGTGAACACCCGGCAATGACCGACCGGTGGCCGCTCGACCGGGGTCGACTGGGGCCACGTGGCCCGGGACGGCCCGTGGAGGGACTGGATAGATCGGATCTGGGGGGCGCGGTCTGAGATGGCCGGGCTCGTCTTCTGGGGGCTGGTCGTGGTCGCGTCGGTGACCAGCCTGCTGACGGCCTGGACGCTGGGCGCCAACAGCAACTCGCCGCCCTTCGCTCCAGCGATCGGCGCCAACGCCATCTCGACGATGCGGGCTGCCTTCCTGATCGGTATCCTCGCCGGGGCCGGGGCACTGGCCCAGGGCGGCAGCATCTCCGAGACGATCGGGGCAGGTCTGATCGACGGCGTCGCGATCACGTCGCTGGCGGCGACGGCCGGCCTGTTGACCGCGACCGGGTTCATGGCCTTCGGTATCTACTCGGGCTACCCCGTTCCGGCCGCGTTCGCGACCACCGGCGCGATGATCGGCGTCGGGCTCTCCCTGGGTGGTGCGCCCGCCTTCGACACCTACCGCCGGATCGCCACCTTCTGGATGCTCGTTCCCCCCGTCTCCGGTGGGCTGGCCTACCTCACCGCGACGATCCTCCGGCGGGACGACATCCCGGAGACGGTCGGGGTACCGCTCCTGGCCGCAGTCGTCGGCGGCATCGTCGCCAACGTCGAACTGAGTATCGTGCCGTCGGCGGCCGGCCGCGACCAGGGGTCGCTGGCTGGGTGGGCCGCCCGAACCGTCGGGCTCCCAGGGATCGGGGGCGTCGATCCCACGGCCGTTCTCGCCACGGTCCTGTTTGCAGCAGTGAGCTTCGTGTTCATCCGCCGTCGGACACAGGAGTCAGTCGACCGCGGTATCAAGACGTTCCTGGTCCTGCTGGGGAGTCTCGTCGCCTTCTCGAGCGGCGGCAGCCAGGTCGGCCTCGCGACCGGTCCCCTGGAGAACCTCTACACCGCCGAACTCGGATTGCCAGGGCTGGCGTTGCTGGCCGTCGGCGCGACGGGCATCCTGGGCGGTGCCTGGATGGGTGCGCCACGACTCCTCCAGGCCACCTCCCGCGAGTACGCCCAGCTCGGCGTCCGCCGGTCCATCGCCGCGCTCGTCCCGGGCTTCATCATCGCACAGACTGCGATCACGCTGGGCATTCCCATCTCGTTCAACAACATCATCATCTCCGGCGTCATCGGCGGCGGGCTCGCCGGCGGATCGGCAGGTGTCTCGCGCCGCAAGATCGGTGTGACGCTCGCGTTCTGGCTCATCACGCTCGTCACCTCCGTCGCCATCGGGTTCGGCGTCTACCGCGTCTTCGCGATGGTTCTCGGCGGATAACCCAACCCAGCCACAGGCCTCTCACCGGACGACGGTCACGGTGACCGGGGCTTCGCTGACGACGGTCGTGGCGACAGTGCCGAGGAGTCGCTCGGAGAGGCCACCATCTTCGCTGTGACTCCCGAGGACGACGTGGTCGATATCGGACTCCTCGACGAACCCGAGGATGGCCTCGGCGGGGTCGCCGGTCTCGACAGCAGTCTCGACGGTCCGGTCGACGTCGGCGGCCTGCTCGCGGGCCCGCGCCAGGACCTGCTCGGCACGCTCGTGGGCGCTTTCGCGACGGTCGCCGTCGGTTTCGAGGACACCGCCCTCGCTCATCGAGGAGTCGAGCGGCGTCACGACATTCAGTAGCGTCACCCGGCAGTCGAAGATGTCAAGCGCCTCCGCGAGGGCGGCCTCGGCCAGCGCCGAACCGTCCAGTGCGACCAGCACGTGCGAGGGGGCCATATCCCCCATTACCGGCCGTGCCTGAAGTACCTGTGCCGCGGAGCGAGCGCTTTTTTACCGTCGGACTCCTATCTGGCGTTGATGGTAGGACACACAGGCCTCAAACTACGGATGGTGATCGCGGGGAGCATCCTGTTTGCCTTCTACGCGGCCCTGGCCGGCATCGTGCTGTTCACGTTCGGCACGAGTTCGACGATGCTGGCGCTGGTGGTGCTGGGGAGTCTCGCGTTCGTGGGGTTCCAGTACAAGTTCGGCAAGTGGGCCGCACTCCGTAGTGTGGGTGCCGAGGACATGCCCGAGGACGGGCAGTACAGCGAGATACACCGCGCGGTCGAGAACCTCAGCCGGGACATGGACATCGAGAAACCCCGGCTGATGATCGCCGACATGGGCGTGCCCAACGCCTTCGCCGTCGGACGGAAGGGCAACGGGACGGTCGTCGTCTCGCGGGAGATCATCCAGTTGCTCGAACGGGACGAACTCGAGGGCGTGCTCGCCCACGAACTCGCCCACATCAAGAA